>CAMATG010000195.1 GCA_945860645.1 Candidatus Sulfopaludibacter sp. SbA3
TCCGGTAGCACGGCTCCAGGGGGAATCCTAGTCGGGGCGGGTGGACAGGGTGTAGTCTTTTGGTGGGATCCAGCCGGGGTGGGGGCGGGTGCTGGATTGGATGTCGCCGTCGGGGTGAAGGGTTAGCCATTGGTCGAGGGCGGCGGCGAGGTCGCGGGCCCGGGCTGGATTGGCGTCACGGACGTCCTTGGCTTCGGCGGGGTCGGTTGTTAGGTTGAAGAGGTAGTCGGCGTGGCCTGGTCGGCCTTCCTCTATCGTTCGGATCAGCTTCCAGTCGCCGTGGAGGACGGCGTAACGGAAGTCGGCGCGCTCATTCGATTTCACCGCGAAGAAGAGGGGCTCGCGGGGGACCGTCTTGCCTTCGGCAATATGGGGCCAGAGGTTTTGGCCGTCGAGTGGTTTTTTGCTTTTGGGGATCAGGCCGAGGGCGGCGGTGAGGGTTGGGAACAGATCGGTGACGGTGATGACCTGTTGCGACTTGGTTCCGGCGGGGAGGCGGCCGGGGTAGCGGATGGCGGCCGGGACGTGGATGCCTCCTTCGTACGTGGTTCCTTTGCTGCCGCGGAGGGGGGCGTTGACGCTGCCCTGGGCGGGGGCGCCGCCGTTGTCGCTGAGGAAGAGGACGAGGGTGTTGCTGGAAAGAGATTCCTGGTCGAGCGTGTTGAGGACCTGGCCGATGGCGGTGTCCAGGGCATCAATGGCGCCAGCCAGCATACGGAGCTTGGGGTGTTCGAGTTGGCGATGTTTCACCATGATCTCGTCGGGCGCGGAGAGCGGGGTATGAATGGCGTTAAAGGGCAGGTACAAGAAAAACGGACGGGATTTGTCGCGTTGGCGGAGCCAGGTGGTGGCTTCGTTGGCGAGGAGGGTGGTGGAGTAGCCGTCCTCTTCCACGCTCTTGCCGTTGCGCTGCCAGTCGAGGCCGCCCATGTGGAGGTGGGTGAAGTAGTGGATGTCGGCGTTGACGTGGCCGTAGAAATGGTCGAAGCCGCGGGCGTTGGGGAGAAGACGGCGGTGGGCGTGGCCCAAGTGCCATTTGCCGATGCAGGCGGTTTGATAGCCGGCGGCTTTCAGGGTTTCCGGGAGCAGGTGTTCATCGACGGGGAGGCCGTAGGGCGACCAGGGGCGAATGACGGTGTAGACCATGCCATAGCGAATGGGCATGCGGCCTGTGAGGAGGGCGGCGCGGGTGGGAGAGCAGAAGGGGAAGGCGTAGCAGCGGGCGAGTTCGACGCCTTCTTTGGCGATGCGGTCTATGTTGGGGGTGGCGGTGCGGCCGCCGTGGAAGCCGACGTCGCTCCAGCCGAGATCGTCGGCCAGGATGATGACGAGATTGGGGGGCGGGGTTTGGGCGGAGAGCGGCGCGGCGGTGGCGGCGAGGAACTGACGGCGGGTCCACATATCGATTGCCTGCTTCTAGTATGGGTATGATGAGGGTGTGAGAAAAGCATTCCTTCTGTTCGTGTTTGCCGTGTCGGCGCTGTTGGCGATGGATCCGGAGGCACGGAATGTGAAGTCCGTCTACATTCTGCGGATGGGCAACGGACTGGACCAGTTGTTGGCCAGCGAGCTGACCAAGAGCGGGGTGTACACGGTGACGACGGACCCGCAGAAGGCGGATGCGCTTTTTACGGATACGTTGGGCGAGGGGTTTGAGAAGAAGTACGCCGAGTTGTACCCGCCGCCGCCGAAGCCGGAAGTGAAGAAGGAAGAGAAGGACGAGAAGAAGGAAGAGGGCGGGTTGATGCAGGCGCCGATGCAGCGGCTGGGCGGGTCGTCGATGGGGCGCGGGAAGGGCACGATTTTCCTGGTGGAGCGGAAGTCGCAGAATCTGTTGTGGTCGATGAACCGGCAGCCGAAGAACAGCGCGACGAAAGAGATGGTTGGGCAGGCGCGGAAGATTGTGGAGCAGTTGAAGAAGGACCTGGGGATCGCGCCGGCGGCGAAGTAGTTTCTCGTATTACGGGTGGCGGCGATGATAGACTTGCCACACCATGGCCGACGGCGCTGATGAGATAGTAACTCCCGGGTTTCCCGCGTGGAGTTTGTTGCACCGGATTGTGTTCCGGTTCTTTTGTTTGTACTGGGTGTTGTGGCTATCGTCTATCTGGAAGCCGGTGGCGCCCTTTGTGGCCACCCGGCTGTTTCACGTGAGCGCGGAGGCGGCGACCTACAGGCAAACCGGCAGCAGCGATACGACGCTGGACTATGTTCACGTGTTTCTGTCCTTCGTGGCTGCGTTGTGCGGAACGGCGATCTGGTCGATGCTGGACCGGCGGCGCGATCAGTATGTGATGCTGCATAGCTGGCTGCGGCTGTTGATCCGCTATCGCTTGGCGGGGATGTTGATGGGCTATGGCTATTCGAAAGTATTTCTGCTGCAGTTTCCCGAGAACTCGCTGAGCCGGCTGGGACAGGAGTACGGCAGCTTTTCCCCGATGGGTGTTGTTTGGAGTTTCATGGGAGCATCCGCTGCTTACACAGTTTTCAGCGGCTTGGCGGAGGTTACCGGGGGCGTATTACTCTTCTTTCGCAGAACAACGGCTTTGGGCGCGCTGGTGACCTTTGGGGTCATGACGAATGTTGTCGCGCTGAACTACTGTTACGACATTTCGGTGAAGCTCAATTCGACGCACTTTCTACTGATGTCGGCATTTCTGTTGGCGCCCGACTTTCAGCGACTGGTGAATGTGTTTCTGCTGAACCGCGCGGCTGAGCCGGCGGATTTTCGGCTCCCCACGTTCAGGACCGGTTGGCCCCTTTGGGCGTCGCGGGGGGTCTGGGCGATCGTGTTTGCGCTGGGGGTGATCGCCAACGGCGTGGATGCGTACAAGAAGTATGCGGCGCCCAAACCGCGTTCGCCGCTTTATGGACTGTACGCTGTGGAGAGCGAGACGCCCGACGGTTGGTACCGAATGGCGTTCGACACACCGGACAGTTTTACCATCCGGCAGCGCGATGGGCGACCGGGGTACTACCAGGTGGAGTACGGCGTCGCAAAGCAGATGTTCACAATCAAGAACGGCATCCCGTTCCGGTGGAGCCGACAGGATGGCAACGTGCTGCTGTTGACCGGGACGGTGGGGGGAAAGGAGACGACCATTCGCTTGCGCCGAATTGACGAGACGCTACTGCTGCGCACGCGGGGGTTCCATTGGGTGCAGGAGTATCCGTTTAACCGGTGACGCCGGTTAGGCACGGTCATGATAGACTTGCCGCACTGTGACTGACAGCGCCGATGACAGAGTAACTCCCGGGTTTCCCGCGTGGAGTTTGTTGCACCGGATCGTGTTCCGGTTCTTTTGTTTGTACTGGGTGTTGTGGTTGTCGCCTATCTGGAAGCCGCTTGCTCCGTTTGTGGCCACCCGGCTGTTTCATGTGAGCGCGGAGGCGGCGACCTACCACCGGACCGGCAGCGGCGATACGGCGTTGCAGTACGTGGACGTGTTCTTGTCATTCGTGGCCGCATTGTGCGGTACGGCGATCTGGTCAATGCTGGACCGGCGGCGGGATCAGTATGTGATGCTGCATAGCTGGCTGCGGTTGTTGATCCGCTATTTCATGGCGTTGATGCTACTGAGCTATGGGTATTCGAAGGTATTCCTGCTGCAGTTTCCCGAGAACTCGTTGAGCCGGCTGGGACAGGAGTACGGCACCTTCTCCCCAATGGGTGTTGTTTGGAGTTTTATGGGGGCATCCGCTGCTTACACGATTTTCAGCGGCTTGGCCGAAGTTACCGGGGGCTTATTGCTCTTCTTTCGCAGAACGACAGCTTTGGGTGCTCTAGTGACCTTTGGGGTCATGACGAATGTGGCGGCGCTCAACTACTGTTACGACATTCCGGTAAAGATCCATTCCACACACTACCTGCTCATGTCGGCCTTTCTGTTGGCGCCGGACTGCCGGCGCCTGGCGAATGTATTTTTGCTGAACCGTGCCGCTGAGCCGGGCGAGTTGCGGCTCCCCGAGTTCAGCCCCGGATGGCGTCTTTGGACGTCGCGCGTGGCCTGGATTGCCCTGTTCGGGGTGGGAGTGATCGACCAAGGCGTGGATGCGTACAAGCTGTATGCGGCGCCTAAGCCGCGTTCCCCGCTGTACGGACTGTACGCGGTGGAGAGCGAGACGCCCGACGGTTGGCAGAGCCTGGCATTCGATAGACCGGACAACGCTACGCTCCGCGTGCGCGATGGGCGATGGGGGTACCTCCGGGTGGACTACGACGTTGCCAAGCAGCTGGTGACGATCGAGAAGCTGGGACCGTACCGGTGGAGCCGGCAGGACGGCAAGATTCTGTTGTTGACCGGGACGCCGCCGGGAGGCAAGGAAATGACAATCCGGATGCGCCGATATGACGAGGTGCTGCCGCTCCGCACACGCGGGTTCCACTGGGTACAGGAGTATCCGTTTAGCCGTTAGGCGTGGACGAGCCCAGGGACGATTTTGCGTGGTCTGGTTCCGGGCGGGACGGCGGAGAAGTGCACGTCGTTGTCGGTACCGGGCGCGCGGGCCGGAATGCGGATCGCTTTCCCCTGCGTGTTGACGTACTGGGCACGGAGGTCGTAGCCGCCGGATTCATCGGGGAAGATGGCGAGGTCCTTGCCTGCGCCGGATTCACTACCCGGGGCGATGGTGGTGACTTCGTTGGCGGCGAAGAACGACTCGTCGCCGGAGGGGTCGCGCATCTTCAGGACGAGGCGGGAGAGGCGGGCGGGGTAATCGCCGTAGTTGCGGACACGGTAGTGGGCGCCCATTTTCTGGCCACATTCCTGGAACTGCACGGTGGCGTGGGTGGGGGGCAGGGGGCGGCCATTGTCATCGAGGGGACGCTGGCGGGCGACGGCGCCGTTGATTTCCTGGGTGGGGCCGTGGAGGTCAAGCTGGATGCCGTGGTTGAGAGCGAGGTCGAAGTACTCCGGGCGGTCGGCCTTGTACTTGGCCATGAAGAAGGCGATCCACTTTGAGGATTTGGAGTAGGTGATGGTTTCGGGGTTGGTGGGGTCGGTGGTGAGGGTGACGGTTTGGTCGTGGAAGTTGTTGTCGTAGATTTGCAGGGTGAGGGAGCGGCCGTTGGCGGTGATGTCGTAGCCGAAGCAGACGACCTGGTGATTGCCGGCGGCGCCACCGATGATCTTGTCGGTGCCGATGAGGCCGAGGGGGACGGGGCGGCCGGCGTCGATTTCGGCGCGGAGATCGTCGAGGTGGCGTTTGGTGAAGCGCTTGGGGTTGAAGGCTGGATTGGCGAGAACGTTGAGCCACTGGGCGGCGTTGCGCTCCACGCTGTTCATCATGCGTTTGAAGATAAAGCTGCGGAGGCGGGAGCCTTCGGCGGGGACGCGGCCGTCTGGAAAGTCATCGCCTTCGTGGGTAGGGATGGGGATGCCGGCGTAGTAGTAATCGAGCGCGGCGAAGGCCATGCCGCCGCAGAGGCCGCGGGTTTCGATGTTGCCGATGACGTGGGTGACGAAATCGTTGTCGAAGTGGAAGCCGTGGACACGGGGGTCAAAGTTGGTGATGGGCATCGGGTGTCTCCTAAGTGAACCTGGCAAGTTCATTAAGGAACGGAATGCCCATTCCAGAGGTCAGCGAATGGTAATCCCTTGGTAAGGGAAATGTCAGGACGCGGTTAGTACGACTTGGCGATTACGACGCGCTGGGCGACTTCTTCGCCGGTGATGATGCACTTGCCGGGGCCGTCGTATTCGTCGACGAGCGGGATGTTGCGGACGCTGGCGCGGAATTCCTTGATTGCGCCGTCGTTGGCGGGATCGTCTTTGAGGTGGGCCATGACGAACTTGCCGCCGCCCTTTTCGGCGGTGACGTCGTCGAGAATCTCGCGAACCTCGCCGATGGAGTTGGCGACGACGGTATTGTCCTGCAAGCGCTGCTTGGCCTTGGAGAACATGTCGCGCTGCATGGCTTCGAGGGTTTCGGCGACCTTGGCGGCGAGTTCGGTTTGGGGGATGATTTCCTTGGTCCCGGTGTCGCGGCGCTTGATGACGACGTTGCCGGCGGCGACATCGCGGGGCCCGAGTTCGAGGACGATCGGCACACCGCGGCGTTCCCAGTGGAAGAACTTGGCGCCGGGGGAGTGGCCTTCGCGGGTATCGATGTGGGCGCCGACTTCCTTAGCGAGCTTGGCGGCCGCTTCCATGACGATGCCCTTTTCGTCGTCCTTGCGGAAGATGGGGACGATGACCACTTTGCGGTGGGCCATTTTGGGGGGAAGGACTAGGCCCTTGTCATCGGAGTGCGTCATGATGAGGCCGCCGATGAGACGGGTGGAGACGCCCCAGGAGGTTTGCCAGACGTAGTCGAGCTTGCCTTCCTTGCTTTGGAACTGGACGTCGAACGCCTTTCCGAAGTTCTGGCCGAGGTCGTGGCTGGTGCCGGCCTGGAGGGCGAGGCCATTCTGCATCATGGATTCTATGGAGTACGATCGCAGGGCGCCGGCGAACTTTTCGGCGCGGGTTTTGACACCCTTGATGACGGGCATGGCCATAACGTCTTCGGCCACTTCGGCGTAGACATCGAGCATGCGGATGACCTCTTCCAACGCTTCTTCATGCGTGGAGTGGGCGGTGTGGCCTTCCTGCCAGAGGAACTCCGTGGTGCGGAGGAACATGCGGGTGCGCAGTTCCCAGCGGATGACGTTGGCCCATTGGTTGAGGAGCATGGGCAGGTCCCGATGGCTTTGGATCCACTTGGAGAAGAAGTGGCCGACGATGGTCTCCGAGGTGGGGCGGATGACGTAGGGTTCTTCGAGCTTCTTGCCGCCGGCATGGGTGACGACGGCGAGTTCGGGCGAGAAGCCTTCGACGTGTTCGGCCTCCTTCTTCAGGAAGCTCTCCGGAATGAGCAGCGGGAGATAGACGTTCTGGTGGCCGGTGGCTTTGAAGCGGGTGTCGAGTTCGCGCTGGAGCACTTCCCAGACGGCGTAGCCGTTGGGCTTGATGACCATGCAGCCTTTGACGATTTCGGCCGGCTCGGCCATGTCGCCTTGGATGACGACGTCTTGATACCAGGTGGCGAAGTCTTTTTCGCGGGGAGTGATGGGTGATTCGGCCATGATGCTGCTAAGTTCTCATGGTACCGCGAGGCGGGGCGGAAGCGACAAAACACGGCGGGCGGCGAGGATGGCGGCGGTGAGGAGGACGGCGCCGGCGAGGAGCATGGGGAGCGGCCAGGGGCCGAGCTGTTCGAGCGCCTGGGGCGGCGTGGGTTGCGGCTGCGACAGCATGAGGACGAAGGCGATGGCGTTATTGAACGCATGGGCGAGGACGCCGGGCCAGATGGAGCCGGTGCGGAGGAAGAGCCAGCCAAGCAGGAAGCCGACGGCGAACATGCCGGGGAGGCGGATGGGGAAGATATGGGAGAGGGCGAAGAGAGCGGCGGCGGCGATGGCGGCGCGTGTGAGTCCGTAGCGGGGGGCGAAGCCGCGAAGCAGGATGCCGCGGAAGATGAGTTCTTCGGTGAGAGGCGCCGCGATAACGAGCAAGAGAAAGGCGGGGATGGGAGATTCGGCGACGCCGAAATCGAGCTTGGGGTCGAGGAACGGAAAGCGCACCATTAGATACAGAACGAGCGGCGTTTCAATGAGTAGTAATCCGATCACGCCGGCGCCGAGGGCCAACAGGAGCCGTGGCGGAAGCCAGAGCGGCCCAGCGATGTCCCACAGACTTACCTGCGCTCGCCGGCAATAACTGCGTAGGACCCATGCAGCCGCGACAATGCTGGCAATGAGAATGACGCCCGGATGCTCATGCAACTTTCTATGGAGAATCATGCCAGCGACGATCGCGGGAAACATGACGATAGCCGGGATTAGTTGGAGCTGGAGAAATATCCACACACCCTGCCAGAAGCTCGGCGCCGGTAGCGGCGGAACGTATATCGGAGGCGGTTCCGGAGCGAGTTCACTTACCGGGAGCATGGGCGTGATTATGTCACACAGCGGGGGTTCGTCTGTCGCTTTTCTTCGATAACTTCGCGGTAACTATCGGCGAGCTTCCTGGTGATGGTGGCCATGTCCCAGTAGTCGAGAACGTGTTGGCGAGCCTTGTCGGCGAGGGCGGCGGCTTCAGCGGGAGCGTTGAGAAGGGCTATTGTTTTCGTGGCGAAATCGGCGGGGGCATCGGCCAGTGCGCAGGTGTCGCCATCGTGTTTCGAGAGCCCTTCGGCGCCGATGGTGGTGGAGACAACGGGGATGCCGGCGGCGTAGGCTTCGAGGAGTTTCACGCGGACGCCGCTGCCGGTGAGGATGGGGCATATGAAGACGGCGTAGCGGGCGAGGGCGTCGCGGACATCTTCGACGAAGCCGATCATTTCGACGTGGCCGATTTCGGGGAGCGAATGGCGGGGCGGCGGGTCGCTACCGATGATGACGAGGCGCGTTTCCGGCTTGGCCTGGACGATGAGCGGCCAGACGTATTGAATGAACCATTCGAGGGCTTCGCGGTTTGGGATGTGGCGGAAGCTGCCGAGGAAGAGGAGCGTGTTGGGTTCGCGGTTGGCGGCGTTGAAATTGTAGCGGCTGGTGTCGATGCCGGCGCGGAGGCCGGTTTGCATTTTGGATTTTAGCTCGGGGACGAACTCGAGGAGGTAGTCTTCGTTGGCCTGGCTGCACATCTGGATGCGGTCCATTTGCGGGAGCAGGTTGAGCTCGTAACGGAGGGCGCGGAGGTATTCGTAGGCCGCGCCGGGGCGGCGGAGCCAGGCGTTGTCCTTGGCCAGGGCGCGGCCGATGGATTGGAAATAGACGTCGTGTTCGAAGAGAACGTTGGCGATTTGGCGGTAGTCTTCGGCGTACTGGCCCATGTTGGTGTAGTCGAGTTGGACGACGTCGACTTTGTGGAGCAATAGGGTGCGGTGGATGGCCCAGCGGAGATCGTCGTTGGCGAATTCGCGGACGGCGAAGGGAGTGAGCGAGCCGAAGCCGCGGGGGCGGCCTTCGAGGCGGACGAGGTATTCGGCCGTCTTGCACTTTTCGGTGAGTTCTTCGTGGGCGGCTTCCTGCCACTCTTCATCGAGGAGGATGACGAGGTGGACGTCGCAGTGCTTCACGAGTTCGAGGAGCGTTTGATAGATAAACACGCCGCCGCCGTGGATGGGCGGGCAGACGGGGTAGGGCGAGAGGAATAGAACAGCGGGGCGTTCTTTTGTTTTGGGGAGTTTTTCGAAGCGGTCCAGATAGTAGCCGGGGTTGGGGCGGCGGAAGGCTTCGGTGTCAGAGATGG
>CAMATG010000196.1 GCA_945860645.1 Candidatus Sulfopaludibacter sp. SbA3
CGGGTGCGGGGTGAACATCTTCGGCCGGATCTCGTGGGGGATCAGCCAGTAGCGGCTGATGGGCGTCCCGTTGATCTTGGGGATGTTGTCGCCCAAGCCTTTTTCCCAGCGTTCGAAGTCCACGGTTCCGGGGAACGGCGTGAGCATAACGAACTGGGCGAAGGTGAGATCGGCGGCCTTGGCGAGAGCGGCGGTGGCGGCGAAGGTGTCTTCGCGGTCGGTCGGCAAGCCGAAGATGAAGCTGCCGAGGACGTGGACGCCGTGGGCGCGGAAGGTCTTCAGGCGGGTGGCGAGGGAGTCGCCGGCTTTGTTGAAGTCCTTGAACACGGCCTTCAGGCCTTCTTCGGTCACCGACTCGACGCCGATCAAAGCGCCGAGAATGTGGGCCTTCTTCATCGCCACCAGGAACTCGACGTCCTCACCGGCTTCCATCGTGATCTGCGTGAAGAACACCATGTCCTTGGGCAGCATGGCGAGCTTGGACATCAGGTCGAAACGCTCTTCGCGAATGGCCTTCAGCTCGGCGACACGGGCGACATTGCCCTGCTTTTCAGCCAGCATGATGTCGGTGTTGGTGACCGGGTAGAAGTTGTCGTCGGCGAGGGCGATGAAGCGGTAGCCCATGCGGCGGAGCTGAACGATTTCTTCGATGACGATGTCGGCTTCGCGCTGGCGCGGCTTCTGGCCATCAGTGCGCCAAACGGAGCAGAACGAGCAATGCTTCGGGCAGCCGCGCACGGTCTGCACGGAAGCCCACATGTATTTATCGCGGCCGGCAAGGTCCCAACGCGCGGGTAGGAACTGCTTGCCCGACACGCGACCGCCGTCATAAATCTTCTTGGCACAGCCGTTGCCAATGTCTTCCAGGACCTGACCCCAGATCACATCGCCATCGCCCTTCACCACCACATGGGCGGCGCCGAATTCAAGGGCTTCGTCCGGGTAAAGGGTGGGGTGGACGCCGCCGTAAACGACGATTGCGCCGCGCTCGCGGCACTGCCGGCCCACCGACATGCCCCGCAGGGCATTGCCAGTATGGATACCGATTCCGACGATGTCGCCCTTCTGGACATTATTAAAGTCCAGTTGCTCCAACGTCTCGTCTGTAATGATTGGATCGCCATACTTGGCGGGGGTCGCCGCAGCAAGGACGTACAGCCACCGAGGTGTAATTACGCCAATACCAAACGACGAGTCACTAGGATTTACCAGGTGAACACGCATTCAATGAACCTCTTCCTTCCCCTGATTGGGTCAACAACGGCAACTTCTGAGCATAACAGATACCGATACGGAGTGAATGGTGCTAAAGAATCGAGTGACAGCATTTAGGGGTAATTGGTAAGTTGTAGGGGAAGCGGCACTTGCGAGCCGCGGAAAACTGTTTACTTTACTGTGATTTCGCCTTTCTTTCGCCGAAAAATACGGTTTGGTGTGCTAGTTTGGATACTAGCAACCGCGTTGGGCTTTGCGGCGGACCCCCCGATCCGTTACGAATCCAGCGTGGATGCGATGGGCTCCACCTTTTCGATCGCCGCGTGGGGCAGTGACCGCGGGAACCTGGCGGCCGCTGTTGAATCGGCGTTGGAAGAGGCTCGCCGCCTGGATCGGATGCTGTCGAATTACCGGCCTGGGAGCGAGTGGAGCACAGTGAACCGAAGCGCCGCGGGCCGTGGCGTGGTTGTCAGCCAGGAACTGTTTGACCTGTTGGCGGCTTGCGTGCGGTACAGCGAACAGAGCGAAGGTACGTTCGACATCACGGTGGGACCGCGGATGCGGGTCTGGGGATTCTACAAGGGTTCCGGCCGCATGCCGCACCGGTCGGAAGTGCGCACCGCTTTGGCCCGTACGGGGTATAAGAATCTCTCCTTGCAGACCTCCACACGCACAGTCCGATTTGAACGAGACGGCCTCGAGATCGATCCCGGCGGGATCGGTAAGGGCTATGCCGTGGATCGCATGGTGGAAATCTTGAAGGCCGGAGGGGTGTCCGGCGCGTTGATCAACGCCGGCGGCAGTTCCATGTACGGGATCAATACGCCGCCCGACGAGCCGCGCGGTTGGAAAGTCGTGATCCGCGATCCGCGCCACGCCGAACGGCACGTGGCCGAGTTGTACCTGAAGAATCAGTCCATGTCGACTTCAGGTAGCTATGAGAAGTTCTTTCAGGTGGGGAAGCGAATCTATTCGCACATCATGGACCCGCGTACGGGCTATCCGTCGCAGGGCATGTACTCCGTCTCTGTTGTAGCGCCCCGGTGCATCGATTCCGAGGCGTGGACAAAACCAACCTATATCCAAGGCCGCCAATGGGCGGCGAAACATTTACCGATCGGTTTTCGTGCGTTTCTGTGCGAAAACCGGGGGGAGGCCCAATGCGCGTGGCTCCAATGAGCAGCCGATTTCTTGATGCTTGCCGTCGCCGTCCGACCGACGTGCGCCCAGTGTGGTTCATGCGGCAGGCGGGCCGGTACCTAAAGCCCTACCGCGACATCCGGGCCAAGAACTCCATTCTTGATATCTGCAAACGGCCCGACCTGGCCGCCGAAGTCACCCTGCAGCCGGTGGAAATTCTGGACGTCGACGCGGCGATTATCTTTGCCGATCTCCTCCTGCCAGTCGAGCCGATGGGACTCAAACTCGAGTTCCGCGCCGGCGAAGGTCCGCACATCGATAACCCGGTGCGCGATTCGAACGACGTCGACTCGCTGTCGATTTCCAACACCGACGATCTAGGCTACGTCGGCGAATCCATCCAACTGGTCACCCGCGCCCTCGCCGGCAAGGTGCCGGTCATCGGCTTTACCGGTGCGCCCTTCACCCTGGCCAGCTACATGATTGAAGGCGGCCCGTCCAAGAACTACCTCAACACCAAGCGGATGATGTACACCGACGAGACCCTCTGGCGCCGCCTGATGGGCAAGATCGTCGACGTGCTCGGCCCCTTCGCCATCATGCAGGTCGCCAATGGCGCCCGCGCCATCCAAGTCTTCGATAGCTGGGTCGGCGCGCTGTCTCCCGACGATTACGTCCGCTACGTGGCCCCCTATTCCCGCGCGTTGATCGAACGCATCCGTTCCACCGGCGTTCCGGTTATCCACTTCGGCACGGGCGCTTCCGGTTTCTTCCGGGAACTGCACGCCGCCGGTGGCGACGTCATGGGTGTCGACTGGCGCGTGAATATCGATCAGGCCTGGATGGACATCAGCTATCGCTCCGCCGTGCAGGGCAACCTGGATCCGGTCGCGCTCTTCGCCCCGCTCCCGGAACTGAAAGCCAAGATCCACGAGCTGTTGAAACGCACCGGCACCCGGCCCGGCCACATCTTCAATCTTGGCCACGGGATTCTCCCGGAAACCCCGGTCGAAAACGTGAAGGCCACTGTCCAGATTGTTCGCGATTTCCGTCCGTAGGAGGGTGACGCCTTGCCCTCCCATGTCGTCATTGGCGGTGGCATAACCGGATTGGCAGCCTGCTGGTACCTGGCGAAAGCCGGGCACCGGCCGGTGCTGATCGAGCGCGAATCGCGCCTCGGCGGAGTCATCCGGACCGACCATGTCGAAGGCTGCCTCGTCGAAGGCGGACCGGACAGCTTCCTGGCCTCTAAGCCCGCTGCCATGGATCTCATCCGTGAGCTCGGCTTGGAGTCGGACGTCATCGGCAGCAACGACCACCAGCGCGTCACCTCAATCGTCAAGGGCGGCCAACTGGTGCCCATGCCCGACGGGCTGATGATGATGGTTCCTACCCAGATCCTGCCGATGGTCAAGAGCCCGCTGTTCAGCTGGGGCACGAAGATCAAGATGGGGCTCGAGTATTTTCGCGGCCCCGTTGCTAACCCGCCGGAGCGCAGCGTGGCCCAGTTGGTGCGCGAACACTACGGGCAGGAAGCCGTGGACTACTTGGCCGAACCGCTGCTGGCCGGCGTCTACGGCGGCGACCCGGAAGAGCTGAGCGCCGATGCGGTGCTCGAGATGTTCGTCAGCATGGAAAAGAAGTACGGGAGCCTGACGAAGGGTACGCTGGCGATGCGGGCGCAACGCGCCAAACAGGCGCCCGGCGGGCCGTTGTTCCGGACGCTGAAGGGCGGCATGGAGCAGTTGACGCAAGCCATCGTCTGCCAGCTCGCCGATAAGATGGACCGCGTGCAAGGTGAGGCCGTTGCCATTCGCAAAGCCAACTTCGGCTACGAAATTGAGCTGAAGAAGGAAAAGATCTACGCCGAGCATGTCTTCGTCTGCTGCCCGGCCACGGCGGCCGGCAAGCTACTCGGCCCGGTCGATCAGCGCCTGGCCGAACTGCTCAGCGCCGTTCGTTATAACTCCTCGGTGACGTTGGCGCTCGGTTATGAACAGGGCGATGTTGAGGGGAAGATTACCGGCTTCGGGTTCCTGGTGCCGAAGGTCGAGCGGCGCCGCATGGCGGCCTGCACGTATGTGAAGACGAAGTTCGATCACCGCGTGCCACCGGCGAAGGCGTTGTTGCGCTGCTTCCTCGGCGGCGCGGCCATTGATATGCCGGAGGAGGATCTGATCCGGGACGTGCTGGCGGAGTTGAAGGACCTGGTTGGATTGACGGCAACGCCAATGTTTACGCGGGTCACGCGATGGACCGGCGCCATGGCGCAGTACGGCTTGGGCCACCGCGTGCGCGTCGCGGAGATGCGGGAGTTGGCCGGGAAGCACCCTGGCCTGCATTTGGCGGGCAATGCCTATGAGGGGATCGGGATTCCCGATTGCATTCGCGGCGCGAAGACCGCGGTGGCCGGTCTCTAGTTACTTGTAACCTGTTGCGGCATTTGGTCTTCTAGTAGGTATGGTTACTATGAAGCATCTATTGCCTTTGCTCTTGACGGTGCCCTTGTTGGCACAGACGAATAATCCGCACGCGGCCCGGTTGGAAGAAGCGGGTGCGGTGTTGCAGGAAATTATGGACACCAAGGACAAGTCGATTCCGCAGGACCTGCTGGATAAGGCGGAGTGCGCGATTGTGGTCCCCGGTGTGAAGAGCGGCGCCTTCATTCTGGGTGGTAAGTACGGGCGCGGGTTTGTAACCTGCCGCAAGAGCGGCGGCGGCTGGGGCGCGCCGGGCGCGGTGAAGGTGGAAGGCGGCAGCATCGGCTTCCAGATCGGCGGATCGGAAACCGACGTCGTGATGCTGATCATGAACGAACGCGGCGCCAAGCGCTTGTTTGAAAAGAGCAAGTTCACCGTGGGCGGCGAAGCGATGGCGGCGGCCGGTCCGGTCGGCCGGACCTCCTCGGCGGAAACCGATGCCACCATGCGCGCGGAAATTCTGTCCTGGTCGCGTTCGCGCGGTGCGTTCGCGGGCGTCTCCCTCAAGGGCAGCACCATGCGTGAGGATGAGGACTCCATCAAGGCGCTGTACGGTTCGAAGATGAAGAATGCTGATATCGTGTTCGGCACCACCCCGGCGCCGGCATCGGCCGCCAAGCTGATGGGCCTGTTGAACAAGTATTCGTCGCGCAAAGGGAAGTAACGGGACGATCCGTCCGGGGCAGGTGCGCGCCCGAGCGCCCGCCTGCCCCTACCCCGCCAACCCCAAAACACTCTCCATCAAAACGTTTGCCCCATTTGCGCAATCCGCCCAGGAAGTAAGTTCCTTCGGCGAATGACTGATCCCCCGCGCACTGGGAACAAAGATCATCCCCATCGGCATCAGCGTCGCCATCATCTGCGCGTCATGCCCCGCGCCGCTCGGCAGGTGCCGCGTATCCAGGCGCAGCTTCCCCGCCGCCGCGCCAATTGCCCGCTGCATCTCAACCGCGGCCGCGGCTGCTTCATTATGAACCTTGTGAGTTAACCGAATCTCCGTCCGCGACTCCCGTGCAATCGCAGCAGCCCGCCCCCGAATCTTCTCCATCAACCGCTCTAATTTCGCCTCCGACAGATCCCGTAACTCAATACTCATCCGCACCTCACCCGGAATCACATTGGCGGCATTCGGGCTCACCTCCATGTGCCCCACCGTCCCCACCTGCGCCCCCGCTTCCCCCCGAACCACCTCCCGCACAGCCAGCGCCATTTCGGACGCCGCCAGCAGCGCATCCTGCCGGTCCGCCATTGGCGTCGTCCCGGCGTGATTGGCAACCCCGGTTACCACCGCCTCATACCGGTCAACGGCAACAATGCCATCCACGATCCCCACTGGCATCCCATCCCGCGCCAGCGTCCCGCCCTGCTCAATATGCAATTCCAAATAAGCGTGGTACGCTCCCCGCGCAATCAGGGCACTCTCAATCCGCGCCGGATCCCCGCCAATCCGCCGGATCGCCTCCGCTTTCACCATCCCGCCGGAAACGTGTTGCATCTCCCCCGCCAACAAGTTCCCCGCCGCCGCGCGACTCCCATTCAGACTGGCCCCGGCAAACGTCGCCTCCTCGCAGGCCCAGATCACAGCGGTCAGCGGCCGCCGCGTCACAACCCGGTTCGCCTGCAATACCCGCAGAATCTCCACCGCCGCCAGCGAGCCCAGATCGCCATCAAAGTTCCCGCCATTGGGAACCGAGTCGATATGGGACCCAAACAGTACCGGCGGCAACGAAGCCTCCGCCCCCGCCCGATCGGCAAAGATATTTCCCGCCGCATCCACCCGTACCCGGGCTCCCGCGGTCTCCAGCAGGGAGGTAACAAACCGCCGCCCGGCGATATCGGCATCCGAATAGCCCACCCGGCTAACGCCGCTAGCAAACGTGCCACCCGCCGGCCGCCCGAAGGCACTCAAGGAAGTCAGCAACTCCTGCATCCTGGCCGCGTCGATGCCCGGAACCGTCGCCGCCGCCAATCCAGTACCTCCAGCAACGGACCCAAGAAAAGTGCGGCGGTTCATCCTGACCAGCCTACATGAATCGCCCGCGCGGCTCCGGCACAAATCTCGCCCTCCGCGCGAAGGTCGCCGTGGAGGTGCTCGTTCTGTGGAGACTCTTCGAACGCGGTACCCGAGGCCTCCTCGTCCTGCTCTATTTGGCAGGTGTTCTGGCCATCTAAGTCGCCTCGCGCGCCTTCCTCCTCATCCGTACCGCCGGACTGCGCACCGCCGCCTGCGTCGCCCTGCCCCCGATGCCGATGATGTTCTACTCCGTGGCCGCAGCCTTCACAAGCGTGTGATCGGAAATGTACCTTCGTGGACCATCCTTGGACTTGGCACAGGCGTTAATCCAGCGGGACAGCGCCTCCGGGGATTTGACCGGTCCCACGAGGAAAACTTCCCTCCGGAAATTCGCCGTCATGCAATCGGCAAATATGGAAGAGACCGTCGGATCCACCAGCGCAAACTCCAGCACCGGCGGCTCCACCGGAGGCTCACGGCTCGTCCAAATCGCCATCCGGCTCTCGTTTTGAGCCCGGTGGCGACGTCAGTCACAACACAACAAACGTATTGCTATCAATAGCTTAGGCTCTATTCCCCAGGGGATTTGCTTGACAACTTGATATAATGAAGTTTAGGGGCAGTCTACTTCGGCATTGCGCCAACCCGCCCGAGCGGGATCGCAAAGGCTGTATAGGGGGACATAACCCAAAAGTTGTTGAAAACAAAGGGCCGGACCCCAAATCCGAGACCCAAAAAACCAACCATAAACCCACCAAAAACCCAAGTTATACCCACAAATATCCCGACCTAACCCAAGAAGTCTATTTAGCGACTGCCGCCACCGCCAACCGTAGCTCTCCCGCTATCATCGCCCCCGGATGATACATCCGCACAATCCCTTTCCCATCCACCAAAACCAGCGTCGGCGTCGAGCTGACCCCATACACCCGGAAGTTCTCCTCACTCACCGGTATCGAAACCCCATTCAGCCACGGATAGTACTCTTTCTTAACCGCCGCGATGTATCGGGTCTCCACGTCCTTCGGAGCCTCCTCCCCACCGGCGACATACCCATACCGCTGCGTAGGCGCCACCACCTGGAGCGACGGAAACTCCTTCCGGATCTCCTCAATAATCGGCCCCTGCGCCTTGCAGTCCACGCACCAGTGCGCCCACAAAAACAGCAACACCGGCTTGCCATTCGCCTCCAACGATCCGTTCTCCAGTCGCGGCGCCTTCTGCCCTACCAGCGAAAGCAGGTGCAGGTTCTTCTGAATCCGCATCCGCATGGAGCTTTCCTTCCACCGGGCCAGCTCGTCTTTAAGGAACGAAACCCCCTCGCTCCGCCGCCCGCTCCCGGCCAGCGCCTGCCCCTGGACTTCGATGGAAGCACTCAACGCCAACGGCAAATTCGGCTCCGCATCGAGCGCCCGCGTTCTGATCATCTCCAACGCCATCCGCCGCGTCTCCGCGGCGTAAGTCAGCGCCTGCTCCCACTTTTTATTCGCCTGCGCCCCGCGCCCCAACCACGAGTGAGCGAGGATCAATTCAGCCGTCCAAGGCCCAAACCCCCGAGCCTGTTGCAACCGCGCCTGAGCAGCGGCGAAGTCCCCGGCCTGCGCCGCCCGGCGAACATCGGGAACCACCTGCGCCGCCATCACTCCAGCAGCCAAAACGATCAACGCAAGGAGCCTCATCGCTATAGGGTAACCCACCCCCATCCAGGCAACGAGCCCCTACAACAGCCCCTTCCCCTTTACCCACGCAATCGAAC
This sequence comes from Candidatus Sulfopaludibacter sp. SbA3, assembly GCA_945860645.1. Taxonomy (GTDB): domain Bacteria; phylum Acidobacteriota; class Terriglobia; order Bryobacterales; family Bryobacteraceae. The sequence goes on from CAMATG010000196.1 coordinate 8,606, forward strand.
TTTCCAGATCCTCGCGCTCTAACCCCGCGGCCCGCTCCTTTGCCGGTGCTGGCCGGTTCTCCCGCGCCTTCCCCGTCTCCGCAATCGCCGCGAACCGGGCAAATTCCCACGCCGGGGTCGTCCGGAATGCCTTCCAAAAATCAGGCTGCAAATACGGAAATGGCCGGGTACCGGTCACGATGATCTCGAGCGACATCGCCTTCCCCGGACAGAGCGCCGCGAACTTCCGCACCCACCCCTCGATGTCCACGTTCCCCTCGCCCATCCGGGTCCACTGCATCGCCGCGCCCTCCGGCGTCCGCCACACATGGCTGTCCCGGACATGCGATGTCAGCACGTGCGGCGCCAGCGTCTCCAAGGTCACATGCGGGTCCTCGATCGCCCAAGTGGGGTTCCCGGAATCGATACACGCCCCCACGAAATCGGTCCCCGCCGCCTCAATCAACATCTTCAACTCGCGCCCCTGCAGGTCCCCGCCGTGGTTCTCGATGGCGATCTTCTTCCCCGCATCAATCGCCCGCGTCCGTACCGCCCGCAGCGTCTTCACGGTGTTCTCAATATGCTGCTCCAACGGCACCGCCGACGCCCGGTCCCGCCAGTCCCCTAACACCGCGCGCACCAG
>CAMATG010000197.1 GCA_945860645.1 Candidatus Sulfopaludibacter sp. SbA3
ACCATCATCTGCGTGTCCACAAGGGTGGCGGCACCGACTTTTTCGAGCAGCAGTCCGGCGATCAGGGGGCCCGATTACGAGACGCGCAGCAGCGTCTGGCGGCGTTTCAGCGCAATTCCAAGATCGTGCTGCTGGCCGAACAAAAAGACCTGAATTTGCGGCGTCTCATGGAGCTTGAGGCCAGCGAGCGGGAGTCGAGAGTGGCGCTGATCGAAGGGAAACAGCGGATCGCCTCCCTGCGCGAGATGGTCAATGCGTTTTCGCCCCGAATCACTACGCAAGTGCGCACAGTGCCGAACCAGTTTCTGACGGAACGGTTGAACACGATGTTGGTGGAACTGGAGAACAAGCGCACCGATCTGTTGTCCAAGTTTCGTCCCGAAGATCGGTTGGTGAAGCAGGTTGAGCAGCAGATTGCCGATACGCGGACGACGCTGGACCGGGCTGCCCGCGCCAATGCGACCGAGCAGGCGTCGGATGTGAATCCGCTTCGCCAGAGCCTGGACGGCGACCTGGCGCGAGCGAAGATGGCGCAGCAGGTGCTGACGGCGCGGGTGGCCGCACTGGGGCCGCAGATCAAGGAATACCGGGCGGAGATCGCCAAACTAGAGCGATCCACGGCGGCGTACACGGATCTACTGCGTGAGGTGAAGACGCTTGAGGAGAATTATCAGCTCTATTCGCGCAAGTTTGAAGAGTCGCGAATTGCCGATGCGCTGGACCGGCAGAAGATTGCCAACATCACCGTTGTCGAGCCGCCGAATGTTCCCACGGCGCCCATGCCGCGTTCGCTGATCTTGCCGGTGGGGACGGTGCTCCTGGGCCTGTTTCTGATTTTCTTCGTTGCGGTGCTTACGGGTCTGCACGGGCAGGAGCTTCACACGCCCCAGGCGATCTTTGACACTTGCGGTATTCAGGTGCTGGCGACATTACCAGAGATTCGGCGGACACGATGATGGATCACGCGATCGAAAATCAATATGCGGGACTGAACGCGGCGCAGGTCCGGAAAGTAAAATGGGTGGCAGAGGAGCCGGCCTCCGGATTCTACCTTCCGCTGGTACGGACCTTGATGGAGGAGTACGGGAAGGCTGAATTCGGCGCCTCCTTCGTGTTTACTTCCACGGCGCCTCGTGAGGGCGTCTCGCTGGTAGTTACGACGCTCGCCAAAGAATTGGCCGCAACGTCCGGCGAAAAGGTGCTGATCGCAATGACGAGCGCGATTGGCAACTTCGCTCCCGTCCATGGCGTTGAACCAGCGGAGCCAGTGATTCGCGAAGGGAATGGCGTGTTTCGGCTGAGTCCGCCCCAGTCGGCCAATCACGCGACGCGCGTTGAGCGATTCGAACTGCTCCGTCAGCTAACCTCGCTATTTCCTTTCGTTCTGATCGATTCTCCGGCACTTTCCGTCTCCACGGAGGCGCTGGAGTTCGGGGCGCTCTCTCATGGAGTGGTTCTTGTTTCGGCTGCCGGACTGGTGCGCCGTAACCGGCTGCTGCAGGCGAAACGGATGATCGACTTTGCCGGCGTTCCCTTGTTGGGATGCGCGCTGAACCGGCGCACTTATCCGATTCCAGATTTTCTTTATAAAAGGCTTTAACGGTATGCGACGACTTGTCCTGGCAGGCGGATTACTGGTATCTGCCCATTTTGAACTCTACGCCCAGGCACCGGCGCTGCAGACACGCGAACAGGCGTATCGTTTGCAGCCGGGTGACTCGGTCGAAATCCAGTATCGGTATACGCCGGAATTCAACGCGAAGGCGCTGGTTCAGCCGGATGGCGACATCACGATTCCGATCGCGGGCTCGGTGCATATCGGGAGGTTGAGTGTTGCCGAAGCCCGCGCCGCGATCAGCGCCAAGGCGGGCGAGCGGCTCCGCGACCCGGAGTTGAATCTGTTGGTCAGCGACTTCGTGAAGCCGTCCTATACGGTGGCCGGCGAAGTGGAAAAGCCGGGCCGGTATGACCTTCGCGGGGCCGTTACCGCCATCGACGCTGTGGCGATCAGCGGGGGGATCAAAGACAGTTCAAAGCATTCGCAGGTAATTCTCGTGCGGCGGATGAACGATGAGTTCGCCGACGTTCGCATCCTGAATCTCAAGCAGATGATGCGTGCCGGCGGCGTGCGGGAAGACGTTCGCGTGCAGAACGGGGACCTGCTGATTATCCCTCAGAATTTTGTGAGCAAGATGGAACGCTACGTTCGTTGGGGGACGTTGTATTCGGGATTCATGTTTCTGGGGCGGTAGGCGCAACTCGATCAGGGTGAGACAAAGGAAAGGGCCGGATTCAATGAATCCGGCCTTTTCCTTTGCTGATGGTTTACCGGCTCAGGTGGCCGGGTTGAAACGGTAGGACGGGAAGTAGCTGACGTCTTCCAGGTTGATTCCGCGCGCTGCGAGTGTGGCGCGATTCTGTTCTTCGAGGTCCCGGTACACGGGGGCATTCATGATCCAGTTGCCGGTCCGGAAGGAGTGCCGCCGGGGAGAGAACTTCCGCTTGAACTGAAACAGGCTGTCTTCGCGACCGCCAAGGCCGCCGCCGAGGTGCATAGTGTGGCAGCCGTTCTGAATGCCCCAGAGACGGACATCGTCCAGCAGCAACTTGGAGGGCGAGAATGCGGCAAACTCGGGCGCCGTGCCGATCAGATGGCTATGCAGATAGCCGCCGTAGCGAATGACGATCATCGCAGCAGCGACCGATTGCTCCCGCCTGGTGACGAACAACCGCGCGTGGTTCCCCAGCGCTGCCCGGAAGTGGTCAACCCAGATGGCATCCACGATGTATTCTTTGCGGCTGCCGCAACGCGACATGGTGTCCTGATAGACGGAGACAAAATCATCGGTATGGGCCCACGATGTGTCTTCGGTGGTGACCAGGCCTGCTTCACGCGCTTTGCGAAGATCGTAGCGAAGGTTCTTGTTGTACGCAGCCGTATGCTGTTCCGGCGGCAAGGTGAGGTCGATGGAGATCGTGTCTCCATACTCGCGGATTCCCGCAGCGGCGGCCGGGATGCCTTCTAGCATTTGGAAGTTGGCAAGCAGTGGGTGGAACCGGGTGAAAGCGGAGACGACCTTCTGATTGCTCCAATGCTCAGTGAGTGCCTGCCAGGCGCGCGCGGTGAAGGCGGCATCGCTGGAGCCCACTGGGCCGGGGTATCCATAGACGGAGGTGACGTCGTGATAACCGGGAGCGGCGGCGATCGGCGTCAGCAGATACGGCCAGAGGAACGACAGGTCGCCCTCCTGGTAGACGAAGGCCTGTGCGTCGCCCTGCTGCCCGAATCCCGATAGGCAGTGGTACTTCGAGGTGTGGAAGACATCGTGAGGGATACGTTCCAACACATCGTCCCACTCAGTACCGGCGGGCGTAACTACATAAGCGTTGGCGAGTGCTAACACGAGGTCCCTTTCATCGCCATTGTCTCCATGGCGGGCGTCCACATCGCCGGAAATATCGACGGATCACAGTAGTCCGGATTCCCGGCGGCGTCTTTGGCGCAGATCACGTCATTGTAGAGTTGCACCGGGCGGCCATCGGGCCGGGTTGCCGCGCAATATTCATTTGCCTCGTCCTGCATGTGCACGGCCAAGGCAATTCGCGGCCGGTCGCTTTGATTCGGGTAACTGCCGTGAATGGCACGGCAGTGGTGCAGGCTGAACTGCCCCTTTTTGAGCTTGATGGTGACAGGTTTGAACTCGAATCCCAACGACTCCACGTGCGTCTTCAGCGCGTCCATGTTGGGACTGTGGAACGACATGATGGACCTGTCCACAAGGTGCGACCACTTATGACTGCCGTCGAGAATCACAAGCGGCCCCATCTCCTCCGGACAGTCGTGCAGCGGGATCCAGGCGGTCAGCATGTTCCGTGACGAGCAGGTGCCCCAGTAGTCGCCATCGACGTGCCAACCGACAACCGCCGTCTTCTGCCCACCCGGCTTGTATACGATCTGGTCGTCAAAAAGCCGGATTCCGGGACTGCCGGCGGCGCTGGCGGCAATTGCTCCGACGATCGGAGACCATGCCAGCTCGCTTACTTTCTTGTTCTGGAGCGAGAGGTACTCGTTGTTGCGAGTTCCATCCCCATCGCCGGGCATCCAATCGCCGAACTGCTTCCGGGCGCCAGGGAGGACGCGGTCGCGGTGACCAGCCCAATGCTGCTCCAGCCCGGCCAGGGCCGCGTCAATCAGAGAGTCGTCGAGAACAGATTCTGTTGTTACCCAGCCGTGTTCCTGATAGAAGGCAGCCTCCGCAACGGAGAGGCCGGAAATCATTTGTTGCATGGTGGTCGGCATTGCTGAAAAATCCTCGCTGATGACTCAAATCGTTCGGTTTGTTACCGGTCAGCTGGCGTTGCGAATCGCATTGGCCAGGTTCGGAAGGCGCATTCTCACAACGCGCGGTGATTTTCTTATCGGCTCTGTATTGGTGACGCTGAGGATATGATCGCTGGCCACATACTCAGGAACCATTTCCTGAATCAACGGGAGCACCTCGCTGGCGAGCCGCAGGGCACAGAGGTAGCGAAGCCGGTCGAGCTGTGCGTTGGTTCGGGCGGACGAGGCCGCGCCGCCGACGAAGACCTTGATCTTGCGGTGGGCGGTTGCCACGGTGGCTTCGTCGTTGAGGTTCAGTTCCTCGTATAGTTTTTCACCCGGGCGCATGCCGGTGAATTCGATCTTGATGTCTTGGTCCGGCGTGAGTCCCGAGAGAAGAATCAGCTTCCGGGCCACGTCGACGATTTTCACTTGACTGCCCATGTCGAGGACGAAGATCTCCCCTCCGTCGGCCATCACCGAAGCCTGCAAAACCAGTTGGGAAGCTTCGGGAATGGTCATGAAGTACCGCTGCATGTCCGGGTGGGTGACGGTGACGGGACCGCCGCTGGCGATCTGCTTTTTGAACAGCGGAATGACGCTTCCGTTACTGCCCAGCACGTTCCCAAAACGGACCGCGATGAACCGCGTGTTGCCGGGCGGCATGGCGCGAATCGCCAGTTCGCAGAGGCGTTTGGTGGCGCCCATGACACTGGTCGGCCGGACCGCTTTGTCGGAGGAAATCAATACGAACTCCTCGACACCGTATTCGGCGGCGGACTGGGCGACGTTCATGGTTCCGAAGACGTTATTGGCGACCGCTTCGATCACGCTCGATTCCATGATCGGCACGTGCTTGTAGGCGGCGGCGTGATAGACCAACGCGGGACGATGGGCGTTCATGACCGCGTCCACACGCAACTGATCCTGAATGTTGCCGATCTCCAGCACCAGTTCCAATTCGGGGAACGTCTCCCGCAGCTCGCGGTCGAGGTGAAAGAGCGGAGTTTCCGCGAGCTCGAAGGCGACCAGTTTGGAGGGCCGGAATCGCGCGATCTGCCGGCATAGCTCCGAGCCGATGGATCCGGCGGCGCCGGTTACCATGACGACGTGGTCTTCAATGCGCTTCCGCAGGAGTTCGTGATCGAGTTCGACCGGGTCGCGTGAGAGCAGGTCCTGCACATCGACGTCCCGCATCTGCGCGGAGATCGCCTTGCTGTCCACCATCTCACCGAGCGTGGCTACCGTACGAAAGCGAACGTGTGCCCGCTGGCAATGCTGCAGGATGCTGAACATCTGTTCGGCACTGGCTGAGGGTAGTGCAATGAGCACCTCTGTCGCGCCAGTTCGTGCGACGATCTGGCTCAGCTTCGCGCCCGTTCCCAGGACCTTCGCGCCCTGCACGTAGATGTGCGTAAGAGCGGGGTTATCGTCGATGAACCCCAGCATATTGCAGTTCAGAGCAGGATTGACGCGAATCTCCGAGAGCAGCGCGACGCCGGCGCGCCCGGCGCCATAGATCAGAATGTCGCGCCCGGCCGGGGAGGCGTTTTGCGTCTGGCTCTCCATGGCGACGCGTTCGGCCAGGTAGCGGGCGCCGATCAGGAGGGAACACAGCATCAGATCGATGATGGGGATGGAACGGGGAAAGCCGGCTGGCGCGAAGAAGAATAGCAGAGGCAGACTGAGCAGCGCACCGGCCACGTTGGCCCGGCACACCTGCAGGGCGTCGTTGACGGAGAAGAAACGCCACGCCCGCTGGTTCAACCGGTACCATTGGAATGCGGCGAGTTTCACGATCACCCAAATGACCAGGGCAACCCGCAGATGCGGTACATAGAATCCGGGAATCTCGAACTCGAAGCGGAGCAGGAACGCGCCGATACCTGACAAGGCGATGAGGATGGCCTCGGCTGCCAGGTGCAGGAGCTGCGGTGAAGGGCCGGCGTTGGATGGGTTCCGGTCGCTGTTTTCCATGACGGTTTTCCTTTCGGCGGGTTACTGGCGATGGCCGGCGCTGTGAACGGGCATGGCCACCAAACGGTCGAGCGAATTGAGCGAGCGCGAGAGTGCGCCGGCCACCTGGGCTACCTGCGCTTCGGTCAAGTGATTGAAGAAGGGCAGTGCGATGGTTCGATCCGCGACGTGTTCGGTGATGGGGAAGTCGCCGCGGCGATACTTGTATTGCTCCTGATAAAACTGCTGCAGATGAATGGGCGCGAAGTAGTTATTGCAGGCGACGCCCTCCTGCCGCAGGAGTTCCAGAACGCGGTCGCGATCTTCGCGCGTGAAGTCGTCGGCCAGGCGGATGACGTAGACAAACCAGCTCATCTCCATATCGCCGGAGGGCTGCGGCGGAAGGATCACGCCGGGAATGCGGGAGAGCGCGGCGTTGTAGTTTTCGGCGACCGCGCGGCGCAGGGACAGGATCTGCTGGAGCCGCGCCACCTGGCCGAGGCCGAGCGCGCAATTGACATCGGAGAGCCGGTAATTGTAGCCGAGGCGTTCATGCTGCAGCCAGGCGCTGCCGTCGCCGCGGCCCTGGTTGCGCCAGCTGCGCGCCAACCGGGCGACGCGCTCGTCGTTGGTCACGATGGCCCCGCCCTCTCCCGTCGTGATCTGTTTATTCGGGTAGAAGGCGAAGGCACCGCTCTGGCCGAAACTGCCTGCCTTGCGACCGTTGATCGTGGCCCCGATCGCTTCGCAGGAGTCTTCAATGACGGTCAGTCCGTGGTCCTCGGCGATGCGGTTGATCACCGGCATGTCGGCCGGGAAGCCGAAGACGTGGACGGGAAGAATGCCGCGCGTATTGGCGTTGATGGCGCCGGGGATGTTCGCCGGGTCGATGTTGTAGGTGTTGATGTCGATGTCGACGAAGCGCGGAATCGCCCGCTCATAGAGCATGCAGTTGGCCGATGCCACGAAGCTGAAGGGTGAGGTGATGACTTCGTGCCCATCGCCGATGCCGGCGGCCTTCACACAGAGGTGCAGGGCGCTGGTGCCGGAGTTGACGGCGACGGCGAAGCGGGTGCCGGCGGCGTCCGCCATGGCCTCTTCGAATGCCGGCAGAAGCGGGCCCAGGCTCAACGTGCGGCCGCTCAGAACTTCCATGACGCGCTGGCGATCTTCGTCGGAGACATCGGGCGACGACAGCGGAATCGGCTCGGTCACCTTGGGGAAGGCGTCCACGAAATGGGGTGTTCTGTTTTCATGAATGAATGGCAGGCTGGACATGATTTGTTTTCTCTTTTGAATTCGTCTAGGTGGTTCTAGCTTTGGTTGGCGCTGGCTGCTTCGGTGGTTCCCAGGAACTCTTCCATCGAGGCGTGGCCCGCCTTGGCGATACCGGCGGCGGTGGCCACTTTCCAGAACGTCAGCACCAGGATCTTCAGGTCGAGCGCCAGGCTGCGGTTGTCGACGTACCAGACGTCGAGAGCCAGCTTGCGCGACCACTCGATTTCGTTTCGGCCATTCACCTGCGCCCAACCCGTGATCCCGGGTGGCACCGAGTGGCGGCGACTCTGTTCGGGGGAGTAGCGGGGAAGATAGCGAATCTCCAACGGACGCGGGCCGACCAGGCTCATGTCGCCGACGAGGACGCTCCACAATTGCGGGAGTTCGTCGAGGCTCGTGCGCCGCAGCAGTTTGCCGAACTCGGTCAGCCGGAGCTCCTCTTTCAACAGTTGGCCGGCGCTGTCCCGCTCATTTGTCATGGATCGGAATTTGAGGCATTGGAATGTCTTTTCCTGCAATCCCGGGCGCGGGTGGCGGAAGATCACGGGGCTGCCCAATTTCCGCCGGACGAGTACGGCGGTCACGGCCATCACCGGGCTGAGGACGATCAGCGCGGAGGCGGAAATACACACGTCGATGACGCGCTTCGTCAGGCTGTAAAGTGGTTTTGGTTTCGTCTGCATCTGGCTATCTCGTTACGCTTGCGGGTATGTTTCCCAGGTAGCGTTCCCCTGCAGTTCGTGCGTGCTTCACCACCGCGGGGACCCCATGTGCGACCACGCAATCGGGAATATCCCGGATGACGGCGGCCCCGGCGCCGATGACGACATGCTCCCCGATGTGGATCTCCTGGATCACAGAGGCGCCGATGCCGATACTTGAAAACCCACCGATCCGTACGCCGCCGCCAACGGAGGCACCGGGCCCCAGGCTGGAATAGCTTTCCATGACCGAATCATGGTCGAGCGAGGCGCGGGTGTTGATGATGCAGCCCTCACCTACGGTTGCCGATGGGTTGACAACGGCGCAAGCCATAATCACCGTGCCCCTGCCAATGCTCACGTTGCGGCCGATCTGCGCCGCCGGGTGAATCGCGATCCCGAAGCAGATGCCGGGGCAGAGTTCCTGGATCTCCGCGGCGATGCGGGCGCGCGCCCAATTGTCCCCGATGGCGACGATGACTTCCAGCGTGGGCATGGTGCCCATCATGAGAGGAAGCGCTTCCATAGTGCCCGAAACGATGCGTGTGCCGCAGCGTGTGCCGTTCGGCTTGTATCGGTCCAGAACATCCATGATCTGGTAGATGCCTTGCTTTTCGACGATGTCGAAAACGACTTTGGCATGTCCGGCCGCGCCGTAAATCACGAGCGGTTTGAGGGGGCGGTTTGGAGTTGAGGGCATGTGCGGTGGCCTATCGGGCAGGGTTCTCGCTGCAATCAGTTACTGGAGCGGGGGACCGGCCCGCCGGAAGAGACGTCGTCAGCCGGGACGCAAGGCGTCTGGCCGAAGGTGTTTGCAATGTTGCGATACTCCGCCATCCACTCGCGGTTGACGCGGAGGGCGGAAAAATTCGAATGGACGTAGTCGACTCCGGCGCGGCCCATTTCGGTGCGCATCGCGGACGAAGCGGCCAACTGGCAAATGGCGCTGGCCA
>CAMATG010000198.1 GCA_945860645.1 Candidatus Sulfopaludibacter sp. SbA3
TCCAGCGTTGCATGTAGGCGTTGCGGCGTTGCGGATAGACCGAGGAGAGGGCCAGGCCGAGATTGGTGGCCAGGCCGGCGGAAGAACGCTGGGCGGCGATGAAGCCATCGGGATAAGGATTGGCGAGAGTGGCGCGGAAGGTCTGGCCGTTATCGATGGAGGGATTCATGTTGGTGCGCTGGCTGAAGCCGACTTGGGTCGAGTCGGAGCGGTCGGCACCGAGGGGCTCGAAGAAGATGCCGTAGCCGGCGCGGACGACGGTGGTGGGAGACCACTGATAGGCCAAGCCGAAGCGCGGCGAGATGTTGTTGCGATCCGGATCCCAGAGGCCGCGGGGCTGGCCGCCGACGCCGGCGAAGAGCAGGCCGCCGCGGAGGTTGAAGTTGGCCGGCGCGACTTCGGGGATCGGGTTGAGGGCGTAGGCGGCGCGGACGGCGGCGTTGGCCGGGTTCGGGGTGGTGAAGTCAATGCCGCGGTTGGAGCGATTGAAACGTTCGGTAATTCCCTGCTCCAACTCGTAGCGAAGTCCGATGTTCAGCGTGAGCTTGCGGGTGACTTTCCAGTCGTCGTGGACGAAGAGCCCGGCGTAGGCCGACTTTTCGGCGATGGAATCCTGGACGTCGACGAATCCGCTGGTGGGCAGGCCGAAGAGGAAGGACGCCATGCCCTGGCCGATGGGGGCGACGGGGGAGTTATCGAGGGGGCCACGGGTCCAGGCGTTGGCAAAGGAATACTGGCCGGAGTAGTTGCCATAGTTGAACACGTTGTCCAAAACCGTCCGGTACTCGCCGCCGTAGCGCAGGGTGTGATTGCCTTTTGTTTGCGACAAGGTGCCGCTGACAATCTGGGCGGTGAAGCCGCTCTTGCTGGGGAGGTTGTTGCCGATGGTGACCATGCCGCCGATATCGATTTCCGGCAGGGAGGTGAGGGTTTTATCCAAGCGATTGGCGAAGGAGGAGGGCAGGCCGAGGCTGGTGAGATCGAGCCCGAGCGTGGGCCCATTGCCGGTGTTGGCCTGGCGGGTGACGCCGTAGCGGAAGTTGGCGACGGTGGCGGGGTTCAGGGTCCAGACGTAGTCCAGGGCGATGGAGTTGTAACGGTTGACGGAGAGGCCGGCGATGGCGTTGTTGTTGAGGGTGCGATCCTGGTCGCCATCGGTGCGCATGGTGCTGAAGGATACGTAGAAGCGGTTGCGCTCGTTGATGACCTGGTCGGCGCGGAGCATGTGGCTCCAGTAGTCGATCATGGCCGGGGTGGCGGTGACGAAGTTGTTCCGGAAGTCGGCGGATCCGGGGGTGTTTGGCGGAGGGTAGTAGGAGAGCAGGCGCTGGGAGATGGGGCTGATGCGGCTGGTGGGCACGATATTGCCGGGCAGAGGGGTGCGTTGGAAGCGGCCGCCGGCGATGGGCACGACGGAGGCGGGGTCGTAGATCTGATAGCTGGCACCGAGAGCGAGGAGGCGGGAGAAGTCGCCGCGGCGCTGGTCTTCGGGCGGCACGGTGGTGTTGGACTGGTTGTTGAAATTGCGTTCCATCAACTCATTGCCGTAGCTGAAAAACGTTTTGTTGCGGCCGTCGTAGAGTTTGGGAATGCGAACGGGGCCGCCGACCTGGACGCGGTACCGATTGGTGCGGGAGGCGGGCCAGAGGCGGGAGCGTTTCGCTTCGAAGGTCTCACCCGGGCGATCGGTGGCGGTGTTGTAGAGATTGCTGTTGATGAAGAAGGGATGGGTCATCAACGGGCGGCTCAGGTGGGAGCCCCACAGGGTGCCGTGGTAGGCGTTGGCGCCCGACTTCAAGACCATGTTCACGTTGGCGCCGGCGAAGCGGCCGAGGGAGGCATCGTAGGCCGCGGTTTGCACGCGGAACTCCTGGATCATCTCCGGCGGGGGCTGAAAGGCGATGACGCCGTCGCCGCCCATGTTGGGGATGCCATCGAGGGTGAACTCGCTGGACCGTGTGCGGGTTCCGGCGACGGCGACATCGGATACCGAGCCGCGCGCCTGGGGGAGCCAGCCGTGCATGGGGGCGTTGGTGGAGACGGCTCCGGGGGAGAGTTGCATGAGGTAGTTGACGCCGCGTCCGGCCAGCGGCATTTCGCTGATCATCCGGTTATCGACGACCTGCCCCAGGCTGGCGGTGCTGGTTTCGAGGATGGGGGATTCGCCGGTGACGGACACGCTTTCGGTGACGGCGCCGAGTTCCAGATTGACGTTGATTTCGACGATATCGCCGACGCGGAGAGCGAGGCCCGAACGCGAGTGTTTCTTGAAGCCATCGAACTGAACGGACAGGACGTAGGAGCCGGGCAACTGATTGAGGAAATCGAAGACGCCTTCCTGATTGGTAGCGGTGGTGGCGGTGGCGTTGGTTTCGGCTTGTTTGATAGTGACTTTCGCGCCGGAGACAAGGGCGCCCTGTTGGTCGGATACGCGTCCCGTGAAGCGGCCGTAGGAGTTCTGGGCCAGCGCGGTTAGAGGATACAGTACGGCGAGGAGGAGCAGGAGGACCCGGGGATGCATTGAGGCATGGTACCGCAGAGGAAGGGCCGTATAGAGGTGGGGGCCGCCCTACTTCATTAGCCAGATGTTGGAGGTTTCTTCGAGGACGGAGTAGACGATGCGATCGCGGGCGACGCCGCGGTCGGGCATGGAGTCGGTGGTGATGAGCTTGCCGTCGCCGTGGACGTGGGCCACAACGGCGCGATCGCCGATGAGTTTTCCAGCGATGGGATCGAAGCGTTGACGCCAGATGCAGCGGAAGGGGCCGTGGGTGTCGTCGAAATAGATCCACTCGCCGTTGGGCGACCAGAGGGGCGTGAGGCCAGTGCCGAGATCGATCCAACGCGCCCGGGGCAAACGCCCGGCCGGTTGAAAGGGCGCGATGTAGATGCGATGTTCGGGATCTCCCTTTTTGGCACCCATGAAGGCCAGCCAGCGATTGGAGGGGTGGAGGCTGGCCTGGGCGATGTGGGAGAAGGCGGGGTCATAAACGGGCTCGGTTGCGGGGCCGCCGGTGACACTGCGGTACTGGATGTGATCGGGCGACATGGAGTAGAGGTAGGAGCGGCCGTCGGCGGTTTCATCCATGAACTCGCAGTCGTTGCAGATGGTGGTTTCGGCGCGGCTGGCGAGGTCCATGCGGCGGACGAAATGTTTGGTTCCGGGCGGGTGGTGGACGTAGACGATGGACTTGGCGTCGCGACTGAAGCGGGGGAAGGTTTCGCCGTCTTGCGGGGTGGCGGTGAGTTGGCGTTCCTGGCCGGTGGCGCGGTTGAAGAGGTAGATATCGGGGCGTTCGGCGTCGCGCCATGAGGTGTAGGCGACCTGGGCGCCATCGACGGAGACGCTGACGAACTGGGTGGAGAATTTCGATTTTGTGAGGCGGCGCGGTTCGGCGGTGATGGCGCCGGAGTTCGGATCGATGGGGAGTTCGTAGACGGAGATGAGACGGTTGCGGACGGTGGTGGCGATGCGACCGCTGGAGGAGGCGGAAGGGTCGCGGACGTGGTCGTTCATCATTGTGATCCGCTCGGGCTGTTGCGTGAGTTTCCAGTCCGGGGTAAAGCGCAGACGCCAGAGATTGGCGCTATCGCGGGAGCGGACGGTGAAGACGACGGCGTGGTCTTCGACGTAGGCGGGGGTCCATTGAGCCCAGACGGGGGAGAAGTCGTTGGGCCGTTGGCGGAGCATGTCGAAGACACCGAGGGGACGGGTCCAGCTGCCATCTCTGGGCGTGAGCCACCAATCGGGATTGCCTTTGGCGTCCTTGGCGGTGAGGATGAGGAGATCGTTCGAGGCCCAGACGGGGTTGCCGGCCTTGAGTTCGGGGCGGAGCTGGCGGGGTTCGCCGCCGGCGGTGGGGATGATCCAGGTGCTCCAGCCGCCGGAGCCTATGTTATCGGAGCGTAGGGAGCCAGCGCCGGACTTCTCCACGCGCAGATAGGCGACGGATTCGCCATCGGGAGAGAAGCGCGGGCGGGCGCCGCCCTTTGCGAGGAGGCGGGCTTCGCCGCCGAAAACGGGGACAAGATAGACGCCGGGAGGATCGCGGTAGGATTCGAAGGCGATCTGGTCGCCTTTGGGGGAGAGGACGGGGTAGACGTCGCGGGCCGGATGGTCTGTGAGGCGGATGGCCGGGCGGCTGGCGATCGGTTGGAAGTAGATGTCGAGGTTGTCGGCGTCGGCACGGTTGCTGGCGTAGGCGAGCATTTTGCCGTCGGAGGAGATGTCGGGCCAGCCGGTGGAGCCGGTGTCATCGGTGAGGCGGGTGAGGCTGACGAGTGGGGATGGGGCGCGGTTGATCGATTGCGGGTTCGGGGGCTGGCGCGGGCTCGGGTTCAGGGGCGGGTTCGGCGAGGCCTTCGACAGGGGCGATGAAGCGATATCCGCGGCCTACCACGGTGGCGATGAAACGCGGTTCATCGGTGTTTTCATTGAAAGCGCGGCGGATTTTGCGAATGGCGGTGTTGATGCCTTCGTCGACCTCCATGAATTTGCCGGGGCCTCAGACGGCGTCGGCGATTTCCTGGCGGGAGACGACCGAATCGCGGCGCCGGATCAGGAGGAGCAGCATATCGAGGGGGATTCGCTCGATTTTCACGGGCCGGCCGTCTTCGAAGAGGCGATGGGTGGCCGGGTCAATCTGAAAGTTGCCGAAGGAGATCATCCAGGACCGGGCCCTGCGGTGAGCCCTGTTGGGTTGCGGTGGCTATTGGGCCAGAGTAATGCGTCCACGGGCATGTTGAATCGGCTTATCTTATCAATTCGCGGGGAGAGAAACCGGCGGGTAGTGGGGCCTCCAGATTGATTTGTTGGCCGGTGATGGGGTGGAGGAATTGGAGGTATTGGGCGTGGAGGAGGTAGCCGCCATCGCCGGGGAGGCCGGGGAGGTTTTCGAGGGGAAGGCCGGTGGGGCCATAGAGGGGGTCGCCGAGGAGGGGGTGGCCGATGGAGGCGAGGTGGATACGGATTTGATGGGGGCGGCCGGAGTGGAGGCTGACTTCGAATGTTGTTGTAGCGGGGGTGCGGGCGACGACGGTTGCCAGTGATTTGGACGGTTTGCCGGTGGGGCTGGCGGCCCAGACGGAGCCGATGAGCGGATGGGGGACGAGGCCGATGGGGGTGAGGATTTCGTAGGCGTCCTGGGGGGCGACGTGTTGGGCGAGGGCGCGGTAGATCTTTTGGATTTTCGGAGTGTTCCAGTTGGTGAACAGGGTGGCGGCGGCTTGCGGGGACTTGGCGAAGAGGACGATGCCGGTGGTGGCGCGGCCGAGGCGGTGGACGGGGTTGGCGTTGGGGGATTGTCGTTGGACGAGGCGGAGGAGGGTGTTTTCCATGAAGCCGCCGCCGGGAAGGGTGGGCAGGCCGCTGGGTTTATTAACGGCCAGCAGATGGGCGTCTTCGAAGAGGACTTCGAAGTGGCGGGGAGCGTCGGGTTCGTCCCAGGGGGGGCGGTTCCAGATGAGGGTTTGGCCGTTGGCGACTGTTTCGGCGCCGGTGGCGGGGAGGCCGTCGAGGGTGACTTCGCCGTCGTCGAGCTTTTGCTGCCAGGCTTCGGAGGTGGAGTGGGGGTAGAGGCTGGCGAGGTGGGCGAGAAGGGGTTGGCCGTGGTATTTGCTGCTGATGATTGTCGTGTAGGCGTAGCCCTGGTTGCGCATCTAGTTTGAGTGTAGGGGATGGCATTGGGGGCGGTGACCCGGCGAGGTCAACTGACCGGTGAGGGTCATGCTGTTTGGCTGACTGGGTTCGTGCCAGGCCTGCCTGGCGGGCATATCGGCGCTTTGGCGCTTACCGTGCAGGAGGATACGGTATGTTACACACTGCTTATCGAATCCAAGATATAGGGCCGCAGCCGCAATCGTTCGACGTGGAACGGGCGACCAAGGACAACACCGATTACCGTTCTGTGGCCTGGAGCGGGCGCTATCTGCAATTGACGCTGATGGCGATTCCGGCGGGCGGCGAGATTGGGCTGGAGGTGCATCCAGAGACGGATCAGTTTCTGCGGCTGGACGCGGGCAGCGGGCGGGTGCAGATGGGGCCGGCGAAGGAGAATCTGCCGTTTACGATGGATGTGACGGACGGCTGGTGTGTCCTGGTTCCGGCGGGGACGTGGCACAACATCACCAATACGGGCACGACGCCGATGCACGTTTATACGATCTACGCGCCCGCGCATCATGCGCCCGGGAAGGTGCAGGCGACGGTGGCGATGGCGGCAGTTGATTCGGACGACGCGCCGGCGGCGTGGTCCGTGCAGCCGGGACCGGCTACCGATCAGCACGGGTGACCGGGATGGCCCGTGGCATGCAGGGTTATGGTGATAATGCCGAAACATGACCACCATAAAGCCGTTGCGCAGCCGGGCGACACCGCCGGGCCGCAGCGCAAGGCCGGGGAAGCGAACGAGCCGGGCGACAGCCAGCAGGCGAGCCAGCATACGCAAATCGCGAATCAGCATTCCGACAAGTCGCAGGAGGAGTCCAATCAGGCGCATCGGAAGACGAAGGGGCCGAAGAAGCTGTGAGCGGGTTGGTGGGTTATGAGGAGGGGGCGAGCGGACGGCGGGTTCCACGATCCGCCGGACATGCCGCAAGGGACTTCGCAGTGTAGTAAGTGTGGGCCGGGGCTGCGGTCATGGCGGTAGGCAACCGGCGGGGTGTGAGGAGCGGTTGGGAGCAGCGCAGGGGGGTGATGGCATCGTCGCGGATCGGGTTGGGCGATTTTTCAAGCACAGCGGCGAGTTCGATGTTGCCGAAGATGCCTACCGGCGGGCGCGGTAGAGGTGGGAGATCAGCGGCGAGAGTATGGGGAGGCGTCGCGGCAGGTAACGGCGGGGCTGTTGGATGAGTTGGGACCGACGGAGGAGCCGGCTGAGGTTTACGAGTGGGGGCTGAGGGTATGGCGGAGGATCTATCGGGAGGCCGGAGAGAAGAGGAGGCGTTGGCGGCAGACGAGGCCAATTGCCTGGAGGACAATCCGGAGCGGGTGGAGTGCGGTGCGCTGATGGCGGATTTTGGACGAGCCGGGTAGGAGCGGCGGGACTGCTGGTAGCTCATTTCCCAGAGGAAGCCGGCGAAGAGAGCGGCGAGGGCGAGTGCGGTCCAGAGCAAGAAGACGAGAAGGCGGGAGAGGCGCTGGCGGAAGGGCGGGATTTGGGAGATGCGGCGGATTTCGAGGGGTGGGCTGAAGATGACGGCGAGTTCGGAGGCGGATTGGATGGCTTCGGCTTCGGTGGCGTGGGGGCCGGCGAGATCGAGCTGGTGATCGTTGGCGGTTTCGAAACCGGCCATGTAGTGGCGGGTGCGCTCGGCGCCGGTTTTATGGGAGAAGACGACGGTACGGACGTAGCAGTGGCGAATGGCCTGGCGGCTTGTGGTGCGCGGGAGGCGGACGGGAAGGGGGCCGACGGTATCGTGAACGCCATCGGGGGAGAGCTCGACGGAGTGGTGGTTCAGGAGAGCGGCGAGGACCCAGTAGAGAGAGAAGTAGAAGAGGGGGAGGAAGAGCCGGACGGAGGGCTCTTCTTGCGGGTGGAGAATGCTGACGGAGACGATGGCACCGAAGATGGCGGCGACGACGAGGGCGGCGAGGGCGGCGGGGAGCGGGAGCCAGCGGTTGCGGTGGAGTTTGGGTGGCATCGATTAGCGGTCGATCATCTTCTGGGCTGCGGCGGAGTAGCGGTGGCCGTGGGCGGTGAGTTGGGAGGAGGCGGTGTCGATTTCGGCGAGGTCGGCCGGGGTGAGTTGGATGTTGATGGAGACGATGTTTTCTTCGAGGCGATGTAGTTCGGTGGTGCCGGGGATGGGGACCATCCAGGGCTTTTGGGCGAGGACCCAGGCGAGGGCGATCTGGGCGGGGGTGGCGTTGTGGCGCTGGGCGATGGATTCGAGGAGGGCGACGAAGGCACGATTGGCGGTGCGGGCTTCGGGGGAGAAGCGGGGAACGGTGTTGCGGAAATCGGTGGGGGCGAAGGGCGTGGTTTCGTCGATTTTTCCGGTGAGGAAACCTTTGCCCAAGGGGCTGAAGGGGACGAAGCCGATGCCGAGTTCTTCGAGGGTGGGGAGGATTTCGGCTTCGGGTTCGCGCCACCAGATGGAGTATTCACTTTGGAGGGCGGTGACGGGTTGGACGGCGTGGGCGCGGCGGATGTTCTTGACGCCGGCTTCGGAGAGGCCGAAGTGTTTTACCTTGCCCTGTTGGATGAGATCCTGGACGGCGCCGGCGACGTCTTCAATGGGGATGGAGGGGTCGACACGGTGTTGGTAGAAGAGGTCGATGGCTTCGATATTGAGGCGTTGGAGGGAGGCTTCGGCGACGCGTTTGATGCTATCGGGGTGGCTGGAGAGGCCGGTTTGTTTGCCGTTTTCATCGAAGGCGAAGCCGAATTTTGTGGCGATGACGACCTGGTTTTTGATGGGGGAGAGGGCTTTGCCGAGGAGGGATTCGTTGAGGAAGGGGCCGTAGACTTCGGCGGTATCGAAGAAGGTGATGCCGAGGGCCACGGCGGCGTGGATGAGCTTGATCATTTCGGCTTCGTCGGCCGGGGGGCCGTAGCCGAAACTCATGCCCATGCAGCCGAGGCCTAGGGCGGAGACTTCGAGGGTGCTGGAGCCGAGTTTGCGGGTTTCCATCGTTTGATTTTGGCAGGGTTTGGGATTCGCGTTGGAGGTGGGAGTGATACTGGAGTAGGCACCCATGGCCCAACGCTACGACGTATCGCTGAAAGCTCTGTTCCTTCGTGAAGGCGATGGGATTATTCGGCGGCGCCGATTCGGCGGGCGGGTCACCGAACATCTGAGCACCGAGCAACCGCAAGTGCTCAACAACCGAGCCGATATGGTTGTCCGCACCGAGGATGGTTCGCTCCACCACGTGGAGTTCCAGGTGGCAAACGAGGTTGGCTTCGGGCGCCGGATGTTTGGCTACTACGCCTACCTGCTGTCCGCCTACGACCAGCATGTGGTCCAGACGGTGCTCTACCTGGGGCAGGAACCGCTGCGGCTGGACACTGGCTACAGGACCCCTTCGATGGACTTTCGGTTTGAGATTATCAACCTGCGTGAACTCGAGGCCGAACGATTGCTTGCCAGTGACGATTGGGCCGACATCGCCTTGGCGCTGCTGGCCAAGGGCAACCGGGAAAGAGCGCTGGAGGTTGCGGTGGCTCGACTGCGCCGGATGCAGCGGGAGGAGAGGGCGT
>CAMATG010000199.1 GCA_945860645.1 Candidatus Sulfopaludibacter sp. SbA3
TCCTCCACGACAACGGCTACGCCACCGCCTTCCTCGGTAAATGGCACATGGGTGTCGATGACTCTCCCCGCCCCGGCTTCGATCACTGGGTCTCCTTCCCCGGCCAGGGCGAATCCTTCGATCCTCCCCTCAACGTCAACGGAAAACCCATCCAAACCCAAGGCTACATCACCGATATTCTTACCGATCACGCCGTCGATTTCATCAATCAAAAGCGCGACAAACCCTTCTGCCTCTACCTCTCCCACAAAGCCATCCATCCCAACATCACCCAGGACGCCGACGGCAAAGTCTCCCGCTTCGAAGAGGCCGACGATTTCAAAGTCGCCCCGCGCCATCGGGACCTCTACGCCGGCCGCACTCCGCCCCGCCGCGGCAACTACAAAGTCCTCCCAACAGATAAACCCGCCCTCCTGCAAAACATCGAAGGCGTCCCGCCGCTCTCCCCGCACACCGCCACCGACGACGTCATGATCCTCAACCGCATGCGTATGACCAAGGCCATCGACGAAGGCCTCGGCCGCCTCATCGACGCTCTCGAACGCACCGGCCATCTCGCCAACACCGCCATCGTCTTCACCAGCGACCACGGCTACTTCTACGGCGAACACTGCCTCAGCCGCGAGCGCCGCCTGCCCTACGAAGAAGCCATCCGCATCCCGCTCCTCGTCCGCTACCCGCGCGTCTACCGCCCACAAACAAAAGTCCGCGCCATGACATCCTCCACCGACATCTTCTCCATGTGCCTGCAGTGGGCCGGCGTCCCCGCCCCGCCAATCCCCAAACGCGACGCCGTCTACATCGAATACTTCTCCGACACCGTCTTCCCGCGCATCCGCAAAATGGGCTATCAAGCCGTTCGCACCGAACGCTGGAAACTCATCCGCTACCGCGACCTGCCCAACGCCGACGAACTCTACGACCTCCGCACGGACCCCTTTGAACTCCGCAACCGCATCAACGATCCCACCGCGCCCAAGGCCAAACTCGAGTCGTTACTAACCACTATTCCGGGTCCACCGCAAACGCCTTCTCCCCGTTGAGATACCAGTTCCGCGCGTCCTGAGTAATGCGGTACTGCCGCGTCTCCCCACTCGCCAACTGCACCTGCAAAAACACGTTCCCATTCGCCTCGCTGATCCGCCACCGCCCCTGCACGCCGTTGCGCCCCGTGCTGCTCGCGCTTGCCCCAGGAACATCAACAGCCACCATGCTGCTACTCCGGAACCAGTAGCTCCCATCGGCGTTCAACATATGCCGTTTATCGCTGCTCATCCCGGAATAGGCGTGAAACTGCCGGATCATCTTCCCCTGCAACTTCCGCGACCACTGATCCGCCAACGCGCTCGAATCACCAACCCGCATCGTCGCCAGCATCCCCCGCAACTCCGAATCCCGCCCCGCCACGCGTTGCGCCATGCCGTACGCCACAATCACCTGCGCCAGCGTACCCACCGGCGCGAAGTAGATCTTCAACCCCGCCACCGCCCGCGTCCGCTGATCCACAATCTCCCAATAATACGCGGCGCCATTCCCAAACGCCTCCCGCTCCCCGGCGCGCCGAATCTGCCCGCCATTCCGCAAAAACGCCTGGCTCAGGTCCCGCACACTCTTCGCCTCTTCCGCCGCGCTGTAGCCATCCTGCACGGTCGCGACGTAGACCTCTTCATTCGCCACCGCGCCCGCCGGAATCAGCAGTACGCCGCTGTCGTTGTCCTGCGCGCGCCACCCCGCCGCGGGCTCAATCGAAAAGCCCTTCGGATGCACATGCGCCATCGCGACCGTGGTCAAAGCAGCAAGAAGAAACCAAATCTTTCCCATAACACCAACCAACGCGGGCACCACGCAAAGAAACCATCAAAACGTAGCAATCGGGTTCAATGGCGATCCCGTCCCGCCCTTCACCGAAATCGGCGCCGCCGACAGCATAAACTCCCAACGCTTCCGGGCAACCGCCGCCGCGCTCACCGCCTCCAAATCACAGTTGTCAAAAATCGGCGTCCCCATCGCCACCAGCAACAGTTGATGCATCGGCTGCCGCACCCCCTCCACGCGCGACGGCATCACGTCGGTCGCCGCGTCGCTGCCCACCATAGCCACATCCCGCTTCCGCAGCCAAGCCGCGCACGACGCATGCAACCCGGCCGACCGCAACCCCACATTCCAAGGTCCCGAAGCAGCCCGCCGCGCCCATCGCCCCGTCCGCACAAACACCACATCACCCGCCCCCACCCGCACCCCCGCCTTCTTCTCCCACGCGTCCAGATCCGCAGGAAAAATCGCCGTCCCCGGCTCCAAATACGGCACGCCCTTCAACACCGGAAAATCCAACAAAATCCCCCGCGTCAAAATGCCGCTCTTAAATGCATTGATCGCCAACTTCTTCGCGCCCTCCGCGCCCACCTCCTCCTGCGAAAACCCGTTGTACATCTTGCCCTCGAAAAACATATGGCACAGCGAATCCATGTGCGTATGCGCCACCCCGTGGTACAGCACCGAATACGTGTCCACCGAAAACTGCCCGCCCGCCGGGTTCAGCCCCGTGTTGTTCATCTCCTGCGTAAAAGGCCGCTGATTGTCCTCCGCCTTCTCCTTCTCCGTATCGCGCGCCAGTGAAACGGAAACCCCCTCCCGCACCAACGCCACGGCCTGCTTCCGCTTCGCCGCCGTGATCAGATTCACCGCCCCCAACTGGTCGTCCTTCCCCCAACGCCCCCAGTTGGAAAGCTCCTTCATCCACCGGTCAACCGTGGCCTTGTCCACCTTTTCTTGAGCCAATAAGGGAAGCGAAAGAAACAACGAGCGGCGCGTCATCTCAATAGCTTACTCAATGCGTCATCGAATAAATGATGTAGTTAATCCCCAGCCGAAAAGCCATGGATGCATACTTCTCCGGATACTCCGGCAAGTCCGCCCACTCCCACGCATCGCCCAGATCCATGTTGAAAAAGATGCCGACGATCACCCGCCCCTTATCGTCCAGAATCGCCCGGAAATGCGGCTCAATACCTTGCCGCTCGATCTGGTCCCCATGCACCACGTTCAACCCCGGCGGCCGGTAGCGCTCCGTCAAATCAAACACGGTGTGAAAAATCGCGTCCGCGTCCCGCAGTTCCACCGCCTGGCACTCCGGGTAGATCTGCCGCATCCCCACCATGAAGCTCTCCCACTCCCGCTCATTATGGAAATCATCGACCACAAAAAATCCACCCCGGTCGAAATACTTCCGCAGCCGCGCCGCCTGCGCATCGCTCAGCCGCCAATCCCCAATCCCCACCGCGTATAGCCACGGCCAGTTGTAAATTTCGTCACTGTCGATGTCGATGATCTGCTCCACCGACCGCGCGTGAATCCGCGTCAGCCGCCTCACCCCCGCAATAAACTGCCGATCAGATTTGTTCGCGTCAATCCCCCAACGCGACCGCGAACGAAACCCCGACCGGTCGCGATCGGACCGGTACCGCAACCGCGCAAACGCAAACTCCGTCTCTTCCCACGCATCCGGCGGATCCTCGGCCGGGTCCTGCATCTCGCGTTCGTACATGGCCCAGCGCCGCTCGGGCCGCCCCGGCTGTGCCGAGAGCAGCAACACCGCCAGCACTCCTGCCGCGACGCCACGATACATATGCATCGTTTCTGATTGTACGCGCCCCCAACCGGTCGAGATAAACTATAAGGAATGCGCACTCGCTTGTTGGGTATCTCGCTCTTCTTTTCGCTTCTGTTATCTGTACAGGCGCAGGATCCCACGATCCGTATGAAAACGACGCTCGGCGACATCGATGTCACCCTCCTCCAAAGCGTCGCGCCGAACACGGTCAATAACTTCCTGAAGTACATGAACCGCGGCGCGTTCAATAACACGATGTTCCATCGCTCCGTCCGCGGCTTCATCATTCAAACCGGCGGCTGGGTCTATAACTCCCAGTTCGTCAAGATCGCCGCCGACGCTCCCGTCCGCAACGAATATCAGCTCTCCAACACCCGGGGCACCCTCGCCATGGCAAAGCTCGACGGCAATCCCAACAGCGCCACCACCGAATTCTTCTTCAACCTCGCCGACAACTCCGCCAACCTCAACAACCAGAACGGCGGCTTCACCGTCTTCGGCAAAGTCGCCAACGACGCCAGCCTCCGCGTTATGGACGCGATCGCCAACCAGCCCATCATCAACTTCGGCCAGTTCTCCGAACTCCCCGCCTACAACTACCGCGGCGGCACCGTTCAGGCCGGCAACATCATTCTCATCTCCTCGATGACCCCGCTCGAACCCCTCCCCGTGCCCTCCATCACGCCCAACGGCGTGCAGGTCGCCGCGGCCTTCGGTGGCGGCGCCAAGGCCGCTCCGGGCAGCTATCTGGAAATCTACGGCAGTAACCTCGCCGGCGCCAGCCGCGGCTGGACCGACGCGGACTTCAGCGGCTCCGTCGCCCCCATCACGCTCGAAAACGTGCAGGCCACCGTCGGCGGCGTCCGCGCCTTCGTCAACTACGTCAGCCCCAACCAGATCAACATCCAGATCCCCGAAGGCGTCCCTTCCGGTGATTCGGTCCCTGTCGTCGTAGCCTACATCGGCGCCTCCACGGCGGCCACGAACATTGCCATTCGCGAATACAGCGGCGGCCTGCTCGCGCCCCCGTCCTTCAAGGTCGGCGATACGCAATACGTAGCCGCGCTGCACTCCGCCACCGGCAAATTCGTCAGCGGCGGCAACATCCCCAACGTGGATAACGACCCCGCCGTTCGCGGCGAAATCCTCCTCCTCTACGGCCTCGGCTTCGGCCCCATCACGCCCAACTTCCCCCCGCTCGGCGGCCGCAAGGCCACCGGCCAGACCGCCCTCACCAACCCGGTCACGGTGAAGTTCGGCGACGCCGAAGCCAAGGTGCTCTACCAGGGCCTCGCCCCCGGCTTCATCGGCCTCTATCAGTTCAACGTGGAAGTGCCGTCCAACGCCCCCACCGGCGACCAACCGCTCACCTTCATCCAGGGCGGCGAACCGATCGCCCAGAAGCTAACCATCAGCATCAAAGCGGCCCAGTAACCTCGGTCGTAATCAACAAAAAAGCGGGCCCCAAAAGGCCCGTTTTTTTTCGCCAAAACCGTGTCACACACGATTTCTTGGCGCCCGATCAACGTCAAAGCGGCCCAGTAACTCGGACAGTTCCACGGTTTGCCGCTTTCGTCTCCCCCACGCAGCGCACCACCGGCGGGGACACCCGCGGGCCGCAGCGCGAAGCGCGCAGGCCGGGTGTCCCCAGACGCCATACTGGCCCGCAAACCACAGCGAACAAAGAGAGTGCCCGCCCTCACCAAAAAAAAGCGGGCCCCTTAAAGGCCCGCTTTTTTACTCTCTTCCCGGAATCTCTGTCGCCATCTGCTCCAGCAATTTCCGTTCGTCGTCCGAAAAATCACGAACAAACCGCCGGCTGTTCAGCAGCGTCTTCCTTTCCTCCGCATCCGCTTTCCGCAGCCTCCGGATCGCCGCCTGCGCCTCCGGCCGCTTCTCCGGCGGAAACGTCTCACCAAACCGCCGGAACAACCGCCGCACTTCGTGCTGCTTCTCCGGAGACATCTCCTGGAATTGCGCATACGACCCAGCCAGTCGCCTCCGCTGCTCCACCGGCGTCTGATTCCACCGCTCCAACCGCCGCTCCATCATCTCCCGCCGCGCCGGCGGCAGCTTACTCAGCGCTTCCTGCCGTTCCGTGGGGCTCAACTGGCTGAACCGCTCCACCACGTCCGGCGGCGGACCAATTGGCCCTTTCTTCATGAAGCCCGGCCCTTTGCGTTTCAACGCCGGCTGCGGATCAGCCGAAGCTGTACACGACAAAAACGCCGCCATCGCCACAACAGAAAGCAGCCGCATCACAGCACGTCTTTCTGCGAAGAATCCGTCACAACCGGCGCGTCCAACTGCCGCAGCATCTCAATGTCTTCCAACGCCCGCTCGGCCTGTTCCACTTCCCGCACATCAATCACAATGGCCGATGGCGCCACCGGAGCCGGCACGTCATTGCGCACTAGGAACACCAGCGCCAACGCCGCCGACGCCGCCGCGATCGACAACACCGGCTTCCAAGCCGGCTGCCCCTGCAAATACTCCCGCACCGGCGCCCGTAACCGCTCCCACACCGGAACCGTCTCCCGCTCTGCAATCTTTGCATACAGCTTCCGGTCAAAATCCGCCGATATCGGCTCGGCATCGTACAGGTCCATCGCCGCCCAGATCTGCGTCTGCGCCTCGGCCATCTCCCGGCAATCGGCGCAATGCGCCATATGCAACTCCAACATCGCCTTGCGCTCCGGGTCCAGCACCCGCGCGCAGTAGTCCAACAGCACGTCCGCGTTGTCGGTCTGAAGCGGGCAGGTCATCTTGGTATCGTTCATGATCTGTCTCCCCCTCTCATGCCATATGCGCCAAACGGGCGCGCAAAGATTCATACGCACGAAACAGCAGCGATTTCACCGCTGATTCCGAACACTCAAGTACGGCTGCGATCTGAGAATACTCCATCTCCTCGTACTTATGCATCAACACAGCAGCCTTCTGTTTCTCCGGCAAGCCTTGGATCGCCCGCCGTATCTCTTCGAATTTCGATTCCCGCACCAGCGCATGTTCCGCCGAAACGCCCCGGTCGGAAACCTGCCGAACCATCCCGTCCTGCGTCTCTTGGTCCAGGCTCTCCTGCCCCCGCTCGTGCCGCCGGTCCCGAATCCAGTTCAGCGCCAAATGGCTCGCAATCCGGAACAGCCACGTCGTAAACTTCGCCGTCGGCTCGTAGTTCGCCCGGCTCCGGTATACCCGCAGGAATACCTCCTGGGCCAGCTCCTCCGCCACCGATTGGTTCTGCACGATGCGATACAGAAAATGGATGACAGGCGACCGGTGCCGCTCCAGCAGTAGCGTGAAGCTCTCCGTATCCCCCTCGCGTACGCGCAGCATCAGCTCCGCATCGCGCTCTAAAGTGGCAACGGCCATCATGTCTTTCAAAACCCCATCATCTGGCAAACGTTGCGGAGACATGTTAACTTAGCTCACTTATACTACGCTTCGGCTCCGGCAGGTCTTTCCATTAACTCCCGCAGCGCATCATGCGGGCTCTTCCCCTGCGTAAATATCGAATACAACGTCTCCGCAATCGGCATCGTCACCCCCTGCCGCCGCGCCAGTTCCACCGCCGAATAGGTGTTCTCCACCCCCTCGGCAATCATCCGCATCCCGCCCGTAATCTCCTCCAAACTCTTTCCTTTCGACAACTCCACTCCCACCTTCCGGTTCCGGCTCAGCTCCCCCGTACACGTCAAAATCAAATCGCCCAACCCCGCCAGCCCCGCCAGCGTCGACGGCCGCCCGCCCATCGATACCGCAAGCCTCGTAATCTCCGCCAATCCCCGCGTAATCAACGCCGCCATCGCGTTCGAACCCAGCCCCAACCCATGGCAAATCCCCGCCGCAATCGCGATCACGTTCTTCAACGCCGCCCCGATCTCCGCCCCCACTGGGTCCGAACTCATATACAACCGGAACGTCGGCCCCGTAAACGCCTTCTGCACTTCTTCGCAAAGCGCCTGTTCCAACGCCGCCACCACCACCAGCGTCGGCTCCCCCCGCGCCACCTCCCGCGCAAACGACGGCCCGCTCAACACCGCAATCCGGCTATGCCCGGTCACCTCGGCGATGATCTCCGACATCCGCTTCTGCGTCCCCCGCTCAATCCCCTTGGTCGCGCTCACAATCGGCACATGCGCCGGAATATACGCCTTGGCGTCGACATACACCTGCCGCAAAACTGTACTCGGCATCACCCCCAGCACCATGCTGCAGTCCCGCAAACCCTCCGCCAGCGACGAAGTCACATCGATATTCGGCGGCAACCGGAACCCCGGCAAAAAGACTTTGTTTTCTCTCTCCGCCGCCATCTCCGCCGCCAGATCGGCTTCATAGTTCCACAGGCTCACCCGGTCGTACCGCGGTGCCAGCACCATCGCCAGCGCCGTCCCCCAACTGCCTCCGCCCAATACCGTCAGTCGCGACATCGCCATTTACGCCGTCTTCTTCTTTCCAAACGTGAACACGTTCTCCGTCCCCGCCCGCAGCCGGTCAATATTCCCCTTGTGCCGCCAAATAATAAACAGCCCACCCACAAAAGCCACCGCCACCACCGGCGTCTCCGGATGGTCAATCATCCACACCGCCAGCGGAAACAGCCCCGCCCCCACAATCGAACCCAGCGAAATGAACCGCGTCGCCGCCACCACCATCACAAACACGATCGTGATCGCCAGCAACGGCAACGGCGCCAGATACAGGAACGCGCCCACAAAACTCGCCACCGCCTTCCCGCCCTGGAACTTCAGCACCGCCGGAAACGCGTGGCCCAGAATGACCACAATCCCCGCCAGCGACGTCCACAACGCCTCGCCACTCCCAAACCGCGCCATCAACCACACCGCCACCCACCCCTTGGCAATATCCAACAACAGCGTCGCAATCCCCAACATCCGCCCCGACGACCGCAGCACGTTCGTCGCCCCAATATTCCCCGACCCCTTCGCCCGCACGTCCTCCCCCGTCCGCCACCGCACCAGCAGATAGCCAAACGGAATCCCGCCAATGAAATAGGCGGCCAGCAGCAGCAATATGGTCATAGGAGTGGGAACTCCTCCAATTTCTTGTATTCGGAGCCACCAGGCCCCGCCACGCTCTCGTACAACCCAAACGTCCGCGCTGCAAACTGCCCAAACACCGTGTCCGGCAACTGCGCAATCGTCCGCCGTACGTCCACCAACCCCTCCAACGACCGGATCCGCGCCAGCGTCAAATGCGGACTGTACTTCTTCGTCTCCGCCGCAATGCCCAACGCCGCACAAGCCGCGTCCGTATCCCGATGCAGGTTCGCCAGCGCATCCCCCGCATAAATCCCCGCAAACAAAACCCGCGGGCTATGCGGATTCGGAAACCACCCCAGCCCGTTCACTTTGATCCCAATCGCCCCCGGCCGCGCCACCCTGCCCAGGGCCGTGCGAAGCTCCCCCACCCGCTCCACCGGCCAATCGCCAATGAACTTCGTGGTCACGTGCAGATTCTCCGGCGGGCTCCACTGGAACCGCGCGCCCGGCCGCAGCTTCCCCAGCAGTTCCACCAGGGCCGCCCGGACGTCGTCGGAGATATCGAGGGCTGTAAAGAGTCGCATCGGTC
>CAMATG010000200.1 GCA_945860645.1 Candidatus Sulfopaludibacter sp. SbA3
GGCGTTTTCGATGAGCGCTTTGGCTTCGTCGCGGCTGAGCGTGCGGAGCGTGCCGGTGATGACGAACGTCAGCCCGGAGAGTGGGCCGCCGGAGCGATCGACCTTCTGGTGCGTGAGAGTGAGCCCGGCCGCGGCAAGGCGATCGACGAGCGCTTTGTTGTGCTCGTCTTCGAAGAAGCGAAGGATGGATTGGGAGACCTTGGGCCCGACCTCTTCGGCCTGCTGGAGGCTGGGCTCGTCGGCGGCGCGGATGGCGTCCAAGCTCCCGAAATGGTCGGCCAGGATTTGGCCGGTGCGCTCGCCGACAAAGGGAATGCCGAGGCCGTTGATGATGCGCGGGAGGGGGAGGGTTTTCGATTTTGCGATGCCCGCCATCACGCGTTCGGCCGACTTCTGGCCCATGCGTTCGAGCGCGGCGAGGTCTTCGGTTTTGAGTTGGTAGATGTCGGCGATGCTTTTTACCAAGCCTTTGTCGACGACCTGATCGACGAGTTCCTTGCCGAGGCCGGTGATGTCCATGACGTTGCGCGAGGCGAAGTGGCGGACCGAGTTTTTCAGGCGGGCCGGGCAGTTGACGTTGACGCAGCGCCAGATGACTTCGCCCTCCGGGCGTACCACTTTGCCCTGGCAGACCGGGCATTCGGTGGGCATGGTGAAGAGCCGGCGGTCGGCGCCTTCGGCGATCACCTTCACGACTTTGGGGATGACGTCGCCGGAACGTTCGACGACCACCGTATCGCCTTCGGCGAGGCCGAGGCGGGCGATCTCGTCTTCGTTGTGGAGCGTGGAGCGGCTGACGGTGACGCCGCTGACGGACACGGGCTTGAGGTGCGCGACGGGGGTGAGCGCGCCGGTGCGGCCGACCTGCACGTCGATCTTTTCGACGATGGTTTCGGCCTGGCGGGCGGCGTATTTGAAGGCGATGGCCCAGCGGGGGAACTTGGCGGTCCAGCCGAGGCGGGTCTGCTGGTCGATCGAGTCCACTTTGGCGACGACGCCATCGATTTCGTAAGGGAGCGTTTCGCGCTGGGCTTCGTATTCGCGGATGAAATCGAGGAGCGATTCGACGTCGGGGCAGACGCGGTGGGCGGGGTTGACCTTGAAGCCCAGGCGGCTGAGTTTGGCCAGGGCTTCGCTGTGGGACGGCGCGCCGGGTTGGCCGTTGATCAGGTAGAAGTAGGCGTAGTAATCGAGCTGGCGGGCGGCGGTGACCTGCGGGTCCAGCATGCGGAGCGAGCCGGCGGCGGAGTTGCGCGGGTTGGCGTAGCGGGGGAAGCCTTCTTCTTCGCGATCTTCGTTCAGGCGCTGGAAGGCTTTGTTGGAGATGATGACTTCGCCGCGGGTTTCGAAGGGGGTGAGCTCCGTTGTTTTCAAGGGCAGGGAGCGGATGGTTTTGGCGTTGGGGGTGACGTCTTCGCCGGTGGCGCCGTCGCCGCGGGTGAGGGCGAGTTGGAGGAGGCCTTCGTTGTAGTGGGTGGCCATGGAGAGGCCGTCGAGCTTGAGCTCGGCTACGTATTGGAAGGGCTCGTCGCCCAAGAGTTCGCGGACGCGACGGTCGAAGTCGCGGAGTTCGGCTTCGTTGAGCGCGTTGTCCAGAGACAGCATCGGGGAGGAGTGGGGAAGTTTTGTGAAGCCGTCGCGGGGGGCGCCGCCGACGCGCTGGGTGGGGGAGTCGGGCGTGATGAGAGACGGGTCGGCGGCTTCGAGCTTTTGGAGCTCGCGCATGAGCTTGTCGTACTCGGCGTCGGTGATCTCGGGCGAGTCGAGGACGTAGTAAAGATGTTCGTGGCGGCGTAGTTCTTCGCGGAGTTGCTCGATTTCCATACGATACTGGATAGTTTGAGCGATATTGTATTGATCTACAACCCGATGGCGGGCCGGTTGCGGCGCCGGCCGGAGCTGATCCAGCGCGCGGTGACGTGGCTGGCACCGATGGGGACGGTGCGACTAGTACCGACGACGGGGCCGGAGACGGCGGGGAGGTTGGCTTCGGCAGCTGTCGCGAATGGCGCCACGACGGTTGTCGCGTTCGGCGGGGATGGGACGGTGAACGAAGTCGCGAATGGGATGATTGGCACGCGGGCGGTGTTGGGAATTTTGCCGGGCGGGACGGCGAATGTGTTGTGCTGCGAGATGGGGTTGGGCACGAATCCGGAGAAGGCGGCGCGGAAGCTGGTTTCGGAGTGTCAGGCGGTGCGGATCGCTGTCGGGAAAATGACGCGGCCGGATGGGTTTTCGCGACACTTTCTGGCGATGGCGGGCGTGGGGCTGGACGCGGTGGTGGTGGACGAGGTGAGCCCCGGGATTAAGAAGGCCGTGGGGAAGGTGGCGTATTGGATCGCGGGTTTTGCGATGTTTGGCCGGCGGCTGCCGCAGTTTGATTTTCGGCATGGGGGCGGGGAGAGCCGGCGGAGTTTTGTGTTGGTGAGCCGGGTGCGGAATTATGGCGGGGATTTGGAGATTGCGAAGAAGGTTTCGCTGCTGGAAGAGTGCTTTGAGACGGTTGCGTTTGCGGGGGTGAACTCGCTGCGGTATTTGCCGTATTTGGCCGGGGTGGGCGTTGGGTTGGTGGGGAAGATTCCGGGAGTCGCGGTGGCTCCGGTGGAGCGGATGACGTGCGGGCCGGCGAACGGGGACCGGGTGCCGGTGCAGCTGGACGGGGAGTTGGCGGGGCATTTGCCGGCGGAGTTCGCGGTGGTGCGGGACGCGCTGACGCTGTTGATTCCGGGCAAGTATGTGGCGCGGGCGAAGGAGCAGCGATGGATAACGTCACCCATTCTTTGACGGCGGTTTTGTTGGCGCGGGCTGGGCTGGGCCGGGTGTCGGCCGGCGGGCTGGGGATTTTGTTGCTGGCGTCGAATTTGCCGGACGCCGATTCGGTGGTGGCGCTGTTTGGCGGTGGGTTGGGGTATTTGGAGTATCACCGGCATTTGACGCATGCGCTGGTGGTGGCGCCGTTGTTGGGGCTGTTGGCGGGGTTGGCGTTTTTCCGGGTTGCGGGGTGGCGGCTGGGGCCGGCGTGGCTGTTGGGGACGTTGGGCGTTTGGGCGCACATTTTGCTGGATTTATTGAACAATTATGGGGTTCGGATCTGGTTGCCGTTCCGGGCGGACTGGGTGGGTTGGGACCTGTTCATGGTGGTGGATCCGTGGGTGATGCTGGTTTTGTTGTTGAGCGTTGGGGCGCCGTTGTTGGGGCGGCTGGTGGGCGGGGAGATTGGGGGACGGGCGTCGGTGTCACCGGGGCGCGGGTGGGCGGTGTTTGGGTTGTTGTTTATCGTCTTGTGGGCTGGGGGGCGGTGGGTGTTGCACGAGCGGGCGATGGAGACGTTGCGGGCGCGAAATTATGAGGGGCAGGCGGCGGTGCGGGTGGCGGCTTGGCCGACGATGTGGAACCCGTTTGTGTGGCAGGGGTATGTTTCCGCGGAGCCGTTTTGGGGGTTGTACCGGGTGGATTTGAATCGGGAATTTGACCCGGAGCGGGGGGCGATTTATTACAAGCCGGAGGATTTGGCGGCCGTGAATGCGGCGCGGCGGACGCCGGAGGGGCAGGCGTTTTTGGGGTTTGCGCAGTTTGCGGTTTGGCGGGTGGTTCCGGCTGCGGAGGGGGTGTTGGTGGAGGCGACGGATGTGCGGTTTGGGGCGCCGGAGGATGGGAAGTTTCAGTTGCGGGTGGTTTTGGATGAGGGGCGGAAGGTGGTGTCGGCGAAGTTTGGGTTTGGGGATCCGTTGAAGGTGCGGTAATTTTGGGCACACTTCGGGTGTGGTCGGTGTTTTCCCAAGTCTGGGATTTTTCCGGTAGCACGGCTCCCAGGGAAAACTGGGGCGGCGGGTTACATTACGGGCCGGATTTCGGTGTCCGGCGGGGTGGTGGCGATTGTTTGGGCGGGCGGGTTTTGTGGTTCCCGCGGGTTTTCCTGCTGTTGCTGCGGCGGTGTTTCGGGCTCTTCCTTTGTTTTCAATACTTCTTGGGAGGGTCCTTGATTGGCCGCGAATTTCTTGAGGCGCATGATGTCGCGTTCTAATCGCGAGATCGTGCTTTGGTGGCGGTTGATTCTGACCTCCAGGCGGTAGACCAGGGAGCCGGGCTTGCAGGCTTCGAGTTCGGCTTGGAGGACTCCGCCGGTGTTGGCGTGGAGTTCGGCTAGTTCGGATCTTCTGACTAGCATGAGTCTTGCGAGTTCCCAGTGGGCGAAGGTGAGTTCGTCGACACGGGTGGCGATGTATTCGTCTTCGGGCTGCCAGTATTTGTAGAAATTCTCTCGTAGCTTCAGGAAGCCTTCCTGGCTTACCGAGGCTTTTAGGGTCTCTTCGTTGGCGTAGAGACCGTGGGTTAGGGTTGCTGTTCTTGCTTTGAGCAGGCCTTCGGGCGTTTTCGGGCCCTGGCTTTTGGCGCCGTTGATCCGGGCGGATTCGGCGCGGCGGTTGGAATGGTTTTGGAGTGCCATAGTTTTAGGCTACGGGGTGGTTGACTAGTAACCGGCGGGTTGGAGTTTGTTGTTTTGGCTGTAGATGGCTGGTGGGGTTGGGGTTAGCGGTTTTGAAGATTTTTGATTTGCCTTGTGACGGAGTTTTCCAGAGGGGTGGTTTTAGGAGTGAGAGAATACCAGTCTGGAGTAATCATGAGCCTGGACTTACTGGTTGACCTTGTTCACTTGGGAAGTATGGATGACTGGCAGGAACGCAACACGGCGGCCTTCGATGGGCTCTTTGGGGGCTCGGGCGGGCGGTATGCGGGCCGAGCCAAGGACGAGTTTGCGTTGAAGGTGAGGGGCGCGAAATCGGATAGCGGGGTTCCTTTTTCGGCGTATATCCATCCGTCGAATCCGAAGTCTGGTTCCTACAGTGGGCTATCCTTTGTTTTGTTTCCGGTTCCTGATGGGCCTTGTTTGGTGGCGCTGGTTGTGGGCACGGGCGGGTTGGCGCCAGACCATACGATTCTGGGACGGCCCGGGCACGCGCGAAAGGCGCAGGCGATTTGCGGCTGGCTTGGGAAGCAGTATGGGAAGGGGCGAATGGCGACGTGGGCCAAGCAGGACCCGACGCGAACGGATATTCCGGTGCCCAAGGAAGTTTGCCTGGAGATGGCGGAGTATAAGAGCGTCTTTGGCCGGTATGGAAACGAGATCTATGCGTTGTACCGGCCTAGCGAGGATCGGGCGGCGACGCGGGTTGCGTTGGCGGCGTTCCTGGATTTCCTGTTGGATGAGCGCGGGTATAAGCCTATGGCGGGGGCGTTGAAGTCGGCGAAGGAGATCGCGGCGGGGTGGGCGGATGCGTTGATGCCGAGTGTGGAGGCGGGGGACGTGGGGGCGTTGTTGGAGCGGCGGCTTTTTGTGGTTGTGCAGGGGCCGCCGGGAACGGGAAAGACGCGGTTGGCGACGGGGTTACTTGCGGGGGCGTATGGCGGATTTGGGCAGAGTATCCAATTCCATCCGAATACGACTTATGAGAACTTCATTGGTGGGTTGGCCCCGGCGATGGGTAGCGGGGAGGTGGGGTTGCAGTTTGCTCCGGCGCCTGGATTCCTGATGGCGGCGGCGGCGCGGGCGCTGGCGGAGCCATCGCGGAAGTTTCTGCTGCACATTGACGAGATTAATCGGGCGGATCTAGGGAAGATTTTGGGAGAGGCGGTTTTCCTGTTGGAGCCGGGTGTGGAGCGGAGTATTTCGCTGCCCTACGATTTTGGCGCACCGTTCCACAAGACCTTTTCGCTTCCACCGAACTTGCACATTCTCGGGACGATGAATAGTGCGGACCGGAGCATTGCGATTGTCGATGTGGCGGTGCGGCGGCGGTTTGCTTTTGTCTCGATGTGGCCACGGATGGCGGTGGTGCAGGCGCATGGGTGCGCGTTGATGCAGGAGGCATTTCAGAAGTTGACGGAGATCTTTGTTGAGCATGCGACCGATGAGGCCTTTGCGCTGGTGCCTGGGCATTCTTATTTTTTGGAAAGTGACGACGCGGAGGCGCGGCGGGCGTTGCGGGTGAATCTGGCTCCGCTGTTGGAAGAGTATTTGGCGCAAGGGTATGTGGGCGGATTTGCCGAGCCGATTCGAGGCTATCTGCAGTGGCTGCGGGCGCTATGAGCGCGCCTGAGATTTGTTTGGAGTTGGAGGACCACGGAGTGGCGCGGCGGTCCGCGGTTGAGTTCTTTGGGTTGACCGGTGCGGGCGCGCCGCGGGACCCGGCGGGTGCGGCGGGGCGGTTGGCGGAACAGTTTGTGGATCGGAACCGGGCGTTGCTGGCGACGCTGGATGTGCGAGTGGAGCGGGACTTTGACGGGCGCGATGTGTCGTTGATTTTGCTTGCGGGCAGTGCGGTGGGCGCGGTGCCGTTGTATTCGCCGACTTCGGCGCGACCGGACTATGGGCTGGTGGTGCAACCGCGGTTTGCGTGGCGGGGGATTGGGCCGATGTTGGCGGAGATGGGCTGGCGGGTGGCGCCGAATCCGTTGCGATTGCCGTTGCTGCGGAGATCGGAGCGGCGGGTGCCCTCGTGGGTGTTGTCGTCGATGGTGCTGGTGCGGATGAACGCGCTGTTGGACACGTTGGACAGGCGTTTTGAGGTTGTAAGGGAAGATGTGTCGGCACCGCGGGGGCGGGTGGATTGGGGGGCGTATGCGACGACACGGTTGCCGCGCGCGGCGGCGCTGTCGATCCCTTGCTCGTTTCCGGATTTGCGGGATGACAGGGAGTTGAAAAGCGCGGTGCGACATACGGTGGAGAAGCAGTTGCGGTCCTTGGAGACGCAGAAGGAGCACGGCGCGTTTGTTCATCAATTGCTGGAGTTTGGTCGGCAGGTGTTGCAGCGCGTGGCGATGGTTCCGGCGCTACTGCCGACGCGGGTTGCGATGGAGGGATGGCTGCAACGACCGCTGCGGGCGGAGCATTTTGTGGAGGGGGTGCAGGGGATTCAGTGGAGCGTGGAGGATCGGGGATTGGCGGGGTTGAGCGATTTGGAGGGGATACCGTGGCGGATGGAGATGGATGCGTTTTTTGAGGCGTGGGTGGAGACGGTGTTGGTGGATGTGGCGCGGCGGACGGGTGGGCGGATGAAGACGGGGCGGAAGCGGGAGACGGTGCATGCGGTGAACTGGGAACCTGCCTATATGGGGTCGCAGCGGGCGCTGGTGCCGGATTTTTGGATTGAGTATGAGGGGGTGACGGTGGTGGTGGATGCCAAGTACAAGCGGCATTGGGAGGAGTTGCACGAGCATTCCTGGGCGCGGGCGGCGGAGGAGTTGCGGGAGCAGCACCGGCATGATTTGCTGCAGGTGTTGGCGTATGGGAGTTTGGCGGCGACGGAGAAGGTAGTTGTTTGTTTGGCCTATCCGTGTTCGGTGGATAGTTGGACGTCGCTTCGGGAGAGGGGGCGGTTGCACCACAGGGCGGAGATTGCGGTGGGGCGGAGGCGGGTTGAGTTGTTGTTGACGGCTATGCCGATGGGGTTGGGTGGCGGCGTGGTGGCGGAGCCTTTGGCGGAGGTGGTTGCGGCGGCGGTCGTTCGGGGAGCGGCTTGAGCGCGTCGGCAAGGGGGACCACGGTATCGTGCGTGTTCACAACAGTGTTCTCTTTTGAGAGGAATTAATAGGTGTGTGACACGGTTGTTTTTGTTTAGAGGGGGATGATGTGGGCTGAGGGATCGAGGCGCAGCAGGTCGCTTGGATCGCCGGTGACGATTGGGTCTCGCTGCTCTCTGGCAAGGAGTACCACGGAGGCATCGATGATGTCGGAGGAGTTGGCGACGCGGCAGAGTTCTCCGCAGGAACGGGCGAGCTGTTCATCGAGTGGTACGATCTTCACTTCGTGGCTCCGCAAGAAGCGTGCCAGCGTAACCTGGACGCGGCCATCGCGCCAAGCTTGTCCCACGACGCCTGCCGGGACTCGAATGGTCCGGCCTTGCGTAACCGCTCGCTGAAGCAGGGCGATGATGCGCTTATCGCCGCGATCCAAGGCGATCAGCGCACCGGCATCCAGTACTATCCCCGCCGGGGTGCGAGTGCGCGGTCTGCCCATTCGATATCCTCAGCGGACGGCTCGCCAAACTGTTCGGTCAGGTCCCGTAATAGGGCCTGAAGAGATTCGCGCTTCTCTTGTTCCTCCAAGACTCGGGTGATGTAACCCGAGACCGAATCGGCTCGGCCGGCTTTGACTTCCCGGTGGACTCGCGCCAGTTGCTCCTTGGGCAAACTGATGGCAATTTTCGACCTGGTCATACTGGCATCATACCGCTTGACCTCTGGCCGGCGCCAGGGGGGACGGGATGACGGGAATTAATTGGTGCCTGGCACCAATTTATTGAAGAAGGCGAACATGGGGGCGAAGTTGGGGATGGCGATGTCGACGTGGCCGCCTTTGGGGACTTCGATGTATTCGATCTTCGTGCCTAGCTTTTTGCCGGCTTCTACCATTACTCGGCTTTGGCTTACGTTGACTGTTCGGTCGCTGTCGCCGTGGACGATGTATTGCGGGATTCCTTTGATCTTCTCCACGCCGGCGGGGTCTCCGCCGCCCGAGATCGGGCCTAGGGCGGCGAATACTTTTGGGTGGGCCATGGCGATGCTCCAGGTTCCATATGCTCCCATGGAATGGCCCATTAGGAAGATGCTTTTCGGGTCTACGTTGTACTCCTTTTGCATCTGCGCCAGGACGTCCATTACGTCCTTCTCCGCTGTGCCTCGGTACATCGAGGCGGTTCCTCTCCCCTTCGGGCAGGCCATCAGGAAACCGTGCTTTTCGGCTTCCTTCTTGATCACGCCGTTGTCGTAGCCGTCGAAGAACGAGTCCTGGCTGCCTCCCATGCCGTGGAGCGCGATGACCAGAGGCGTTGGGTTGGCTTTGTTGTAGTTGGCCGGGACGTAGACTCGGTAGGGCTGCAGGGTTTGATCCACCTCGGATCGGTACACTCGCTTCATGTCGCCTGTCCTATTCGCGAATGGGTTCGCGCCGGACGCCGATTGGTCGAGGAGGTCGTTGGCTTCGGCGAAGAGTTTTTTGAAGTCTGTCTTTTGGGGGTTGGCTTCGCCTTGTTCCGCCTTTTTGTAGAGCTCCAGGGCGTATTCGGCGTTGGGCTCCTTTACCTTCTCCAGGCGGGCTTTGAGTTGGTTGGCGGCGGGGGTTAGCGCTTCTATG
>CAMATG010000201.1 GCA_945860645.1 Candidatus Sulfopaludibacter sp. SbA3
CCTCGTCTTCTTCGCCTTCGCCATGCAGTGCTTCTCCACCATCGCCGTCGTCCGCCGTGAAACCGGCGGCTGGTTCTGGCCCGCTACCCAGTTTCTCTACATGAGCGCCTTCGCCTACCTCTCCGCTTGGGCCACGTTCGTGCTCCTAAGCCGCTAGTACCGCCCCCCTTACACCCAAAGTCCCCCAACCTCCCGCCTATCAAAATCGGAACCGAAGCTCCATCGGCCAATCCCATTCCCGATCGCAAACTCTTCCTATGCGATCCTTACGATTTCTCGCGTTCGCGCTGCTGGCGACCACCGCTGCCTGGTCCCTCCCCAAACTGCCCATCGTCTTCCAGGATGAACTAGCCTCTCAAAACCCGTCCGACGTCATCGGCGATCCCGATTTCTTCGACATCGACAACCTCACTCTCGTCGGCCTCAACAGCAACACGCTCCAAGTCGATATTCGCTTCAACTTTGGCGGCGGCGCCGCCCTCACCCCCTTCTCCATCGGTAGCTCCTTCCCAACCCTCTCCGTCGGCGATCTCTTCTTCCGTACCCCCACCAACACCTACGCCGTCATTCTCAACGGCCACGACGGCCTCGTCACCAACGGCCTCTATCAAATCAGCTCCACCCAGGCAGCCCGCGACGTCCTCGGCAATCCCGCAGGCAGCTACCGCCCCGACGCGCAGGTCTGGGCCGCCCCCGGCGGCGCCCAACTCCTCTCCACCGGCAGCGCCTCCATCTCCACCGTCAATAACGTGTCCACTTTCCTCAGGGCCACGCTTTTCATCCAGCTCAACAACGCCATCATCAGCGATCTCGACAACGGCTTCGCTCTCTATTTCGCCGCCGCCACCTGCGGCAACGACGAGATTTTTGGCGACGTCCCGCCCACCACCGGCGTCCCCGAACCCGGCACCTGGGCCATGCTCGGCGCTGGCCTCATCGCCACCGGCCTCCTTCGCCGCTCGCGTTAAAAGGCCGCGAATCACCAAACTTCGCATGATAAAGTGGGGATTGCGCCGGACCATCCGGCCCAATCCCCACTTCGCGTCTCACCATGCATAACGTCATCATCATCGGCTCCGGCTGCGCAGGGAATACCGCCGCCGTCTACACCGCTCGCGCTTCCCTGAAACCCCTCGTCATCGGCGGCAGCGAGCCCGGCGGCCAGCTCTCCATCACCTCGGAAGTCGAGAACTTCCCCGGCTTCCCCGAAGGCATCCTCGGCCCCCAGCTCGTCGAAAATATGAAGCTCCAGGCCCAGAAATTCGGCGCCGAGTATCGCCATGGCACCGTCGACGAAGCCATCCTCACCGAACGCCCCTTCCGCATCAAGATTGATGGCGTCTGGGAGGAAACCCGGACCCTCATCATCGCCAGCGGCGCCTCCGCCCGCTGGCTCGGCCTCGAAAATGAGTACAAGCTCATCGGCAAAGGCGTCAGCTCCTGCGCCACCTGCGACGGCTTCTTCTACCGCGGCAAGGAGATCATGGTCATCGGCGGCGGCGACACCGCCATGGAAGAGGCCAACTTCCTCACCCGCTTCGGCAGCCGCGTCACCCTCGTCCACCGCCGCGACGAATTCCGCGCGTCCAAAATCATGCTCGACCGCGCCAAGGCCAACCCCAAAATCGAGATGATCCTCAACACCGTCGTCGATGATATCTACGACGTCACCAAGGGCGAAGTCACCGGCGTCCGTCTGCGGAACGTCGTCACCGGCGAAGCCTACGATCGCCCCGTTGACGGCTTCTTCGTCGCCATCGGCCACATTCCCAACACGAAGTTCTTGGGCAACCAGATCACACTCGACGAAGACGGCTACATCATCAGCCAGGGCGGCGCCCGTACGAACATCCCCGGCGTCTTCCACGCCGGCGACGTCCAGGACCGCGTCTACCGCCAGGCCATCACCGCCTCCGGCGCCGGCTGCATGGCCGCCATCGAAGCCGAACGCTTCCTCGAAAACGAAGGCCACTAACACCGGCCGTCCACAGTCGATCCAGGCGGGCCGCGATCAGCCGAGAACCCATGCGTTCTTGCAGGTTCCCGAAGGTCGGGCCCGCCAATCCCGGATCCGTCTGCGCTGCGCAACGTACTACGGCTTGGCCCGCGGGCGAGCCGACGGCTAGCTATACAGGGAACTTTCGTTGTGCCAATGCAGTCTACTGGAAGGTTGGCAGAGTCAATGCGGGGCGGGCACTATGAGGGCAACAACAGCAACGTCCGTGATCGCGCTCACACTCATGATCGCTTCGTCGACCAGAGGTCAGACGACCGAGAGGTTCGAAGTAGCGTCGGTTCGGATTAGCCCGCCCGGCAGCACAGCAAAGCCGACCTGGAGCGACACTGGCGGCACCACATTTACGGCGACGAACGTTCCCCTCAAGATCCTGGTTCAGATGGCCTACGAGGTCGACGAAAAGCAGATCTCCCACGAGGGCCTGTTGGGCAGTGAACAATACAATGTTGTGGCAAGGCCGGAAGGCGGGGGAGCACTTACGTCTGAGAGGCTGAAGCCGATGCTCATGTCGCTTCTTGCGGACCGGTTCGGGCTCGTCACCCATCGGGAGACGAGAACGGTCTCAGGCTACGCACTTGTAAAAGGAAAAGAAGGGCCAAAACTACGCGCGAGCGAAGCTTCGCGCACAGGGCAGGCAGCGACCTTTCGAGGCAGACTTGTCGGGCGCGCTACAGACATGGTCGTACTTGCCTCCATGCTGGGGCGACCGCTCGGCGCCCCAGTGGTAGACCAGACTGGCATCAAGGGAACCTACGATTTTGATTTGAATTTTGCGCCAGTTGAGAGTGCCGGCTCTTCTCTCCCGTCAATCTTCACAGCCATACAGGAACAACTTGGACTGAAGCTCGAATCACGAAAAGTACCCTTGCAGATGCTGGTAATTGATAAGTGCCAGCGCGTACCAACTGAGAATTGATTATGGCGAACGATCAACCGGCATGATCAGCAGCAATGTGGGAACCGGCCCGGTCACAACAGATCGACAAGCTGTTCCGGCTTGATCGCCAATCGGACAAAATCTTGCGTAACAACCCCAGGCCCAACGTGCGCGTGCGCAGTGGAACGACGCTGGCACGGCCGTCTCGAAAAGCCTGCGCCTTCCAAGGCATCACCAGTTCTTCTCCCGTTGGATGCGGGAGCGTACTCATGCCGGGATCGTGACCCGCTGAATGCCGACGAACTCCAAGTGGGTCGGCTGCGCACCTTCTACTGCAAGACAAAGCTCAATGGCTTCGCGAATCTCGACCATGAGTTCGTCGAGCGAGGTGCCATCGGTGTGACAACCTGGCAATTGAGGTACCGAGGCGACGTACAAGCCCTTTTCATCCCGCTCAATAACGACATCAAACTGGCGCACCATGCACCCACTTTAGCCGCATAGCGGGCGCCATGTGTTCTGCCCCTACAAACTACCTACCCCTCCATCACCACCACCGCCATCGCCATCTCCCCCGTATGCGTAATCGTCAGATGGATCTTCCCCACCCCCATCCCCTCCGCAATCTCCCGCGCCCGTCCACTCAAAACCAACGTCGGCTTCCCCGAAACCTCCCGCCCCACCGCAAAATCCTTCCACGTCACCCCGCCTGCCAACCCCGTTCCCAACGCCTTCATCCCCGCTTCCTTCGCCGCGAACCGCCCCGCCAGCCGCTCCGCCCAATTCGCCTTCGACAGCGAATAGGCAATCTCCGCTTCCGTATACACCCGCTCCAAAAACCGGTCCCCAAACCGCTCCCGGCTCGCCCGAATCCGCCCCACCTCCGCCAAATCCGACCCAAGTCCCAGAATCATTCCAATGCGCGGCTCCCAGTTCATTATGAGGGGTAGAATGGAGTGTATGCACATCCCTGACGGGATCCTCTCCGTGCCGGTCTGGGCCACGCTGAACGCAGCGGCCGTCCCCGGCGTTGGATGGGCGGTGCGCCGCGCCAGGCAAGGTCTCGCCGAAGGTCACGTCCCTCTCCTCGGCGTCATGGGAGCCTTCGTCTTCGCCGCACAGCGCATGAATTTTCCCGTCGTCTTCGGCGCCAGCGGCCACCTCCTCGGCGGAGCGCTCCTGTCGATGACCCTCGGCCCAGGCGCCGCCACCATCGTCCTCACCTCCATCCTCATCCTCCAGTCCCTCCTCTTCCAGGACGGCGGCCTTCTCGCTCTCGGCGCCAACACCGTCAACATGGCCATCATCGGCGTCTGGGCCGGCTGGCTCCCCTACCGCTTTCTTTCCAACGGCAATCTCCGCACCCTCGGCGTCTTCGCCGGCGGCTTCCTCTCCGTGTTCGCCGCCGCCGCCGCCGCCATCTGCGAACTCCGCCTTTCCGGCGTGCCCATGAACGCTGCCATCGTCGGCGTCTCCACCGCTGTCTTCGTCGCCACCGCCGTCCTCGAAGGGCTCATCACCGTCGCCGTCCTCCAAGCCGTCGAGCGGCTCAACCCCGGCTGGCTCCGCAAGCCGCAAGGCCTCCCCAACCGCTCCGCCGGCCTCCTCGCCACCGTCTCAGTCCTGATGATGATCGGCGGCGTGCTCTACATCTCCGCCCTGCCCGATGGCCTTGAATCCCTCGCCGCCCGCCTCGGCGTCGCCTCCCGGGAGCAGTTGCTCTTCGCCGCCCCTATGGCCGATTACGAGGTCCCCTTCCTCGCC
The DNA here is from genome assembly GCA_945860645.1 of Candidatus Sulfopaludibacter sp. SbA3. GTDB lineage: Bacteria > Acidobacteriota > Terriglobia > Bryobacterales > Bryobacteraceae. The sequence continues at coordinate 4,659 of CAMATG010000201.1, forward strand.
GGCGAATGGGGCCGCAAAGCCCTCGGCGGCCTCGCCGGCCTGACGATCATCTACGGCCTATGCCTCACCGTCGGCCGCCTCCTCGTCCGCCAAAGGAGCGCGTAGTTGACCCAGCGGATGGGGCACTCTCTCCGCCTCGACGAGTGGGCTCGCGGCGCCTCCCGCCTCCACCGCCTCGACGCCCGCGCCAAACTCATCGCCGTCCTGCTTTTCCTGATCGCTGTCTCCACCACGCCCCCCGCCGCCCCCCTCGCCCTCCTCCCCATCGCCGCGCTCTTCGCCGTCGCCCTCTGGCTCTCCGCCCTCCCCGCCGCCGAACTCCTCCTCCGCACCGCCATCGTCCTCCCCTTCCCGGCCTTCTTCGCGCTCATCAGCTGGCTCCAAAACGGCAACGCCGCCTCCGCCTCCGCCCTCGTCGGCCGCAGCTATCTCTCCGCCCTCGCCGTCGCCCTGCTCATGGGCGTCACCCCCCTCCCGGAAATCCTCCGCGCTCTCCGCGCCCTCGGCGCCCCCGCCGTCCTCGTCATGGTGCTCCAATCTCTCGTCCGCTATCTCCAACTCGTGGTCGATCACGCCCTCCGCATGCGCCGCGCCGCACTCTGCCGCGATGCCGGCGCCCTCCCCCGCCGCAACCGCCAGTCGCTCTGGCATCGCGCCTCGGGCGCCCTCGCCGTCCTCTTCGGCCGCTCCTATGCCCGCGCCGAAGGTGTCCACCACGCCATGCTCGCCCGCGGCTTCCGCGGCGACTTCGTCTCGCTCCACCCCGCCGCCTTCACTACCCGCGACTGGCTCTTCCTCGCCGGCAGCTCCCTCGCCATCGCCGCCGCCCGCCTCGCCCCACAGGTGGCCCTATGAGCCTCCCCGTCATCGACGTCCGCGGCCTGCATTACACCTATCCCGACGGCACCCCAGCCCTCCGCGGCATCGACTTCCAACTCGCCGCCGGGGAATCCGTCGCCATCCTCGGCGCCAACGGCTCCGGCAAAACAACGTTTCTGCTCCACCTCGCCGGCCTCATCCGCGGCGAAGGCGACCTCCGCATCGGCGGCATCCCCCTCTCCGACGACACCCTCTCCGATGTCCGCGGCAAAATCGGCTATGTCTTTCAGGACTCCGACGATCAGCTCTTCATGCCCACCGTCCTCGAAGACGTCGCCTTCGGCCCGCTCCATAACGGCATGGACCCCGCCGAATCACTTCGCCGGGCGCACGAAATCATCGCCACCCTCGGCATCACCCACCTGGCCAATCGCGCGCCCTATCATCTCAGCGCCGGAGAAAAGAAACGCGCCGCGCTCGCCGGCGTCTTAGTCATGAAACCGGAAGTGCTCGTCTTCGACGAACCGACAACATTCCTCGACCCGCCCGGTCAAAATGACTTGGCGAGACTGCTATCTGCTTTACCGCAAGCGAAACTAATTGCCACTCATGATGTCTATTTCGCCCGGCGTGTCGCTAAACGAGCCGTCTTCTTTGCTGACGGCCGGATCGCCGGGGATGGACCAGTGGAAGCAGTCGCTGACCGCTTCCACTGGCGGTTGGGTTAAGCGTCGGTATCTTTGCGGAACGCGGCCCAGCGTTTCTTCTGCGCTTCCGCAATGCGCTTGCGCGCTTCCGGGCTAAGGTTCCGTTTACGGCGCGGCTTGGGACCGGCCTTTCGTTTAGCGGTCGCCGTGGGCGCTTCCGCAACTACCGCCGGCGGCGTCGCCGTGCGGGGTTTCTTGCCGCCAATGAGGGAACGAACCAGTCGGATCTGTTCCTCAAGGCGCTGCTTCTGTAGCTCTAGACCTTCAAGGGCCGCTTCGTAGAAAGCGGCTTGGTCAACGGTGGATGGAGTTCTTGGCATACTCTTACTTCACAGGTTGCGACTTATTCCCGAATTTGTCAACTGAATCATGAAATACAGTTACCGGCCCATCGTTTGCAAGCCTAACCATCATATCGGCTTGGAACACTCCGGTCGCTACATTTGTCACTCGAATTCTTGCCTGATTCACAAAATATTCGTATAGCTTCTTTGCCACTTCCGGATGCGCCGCGTTGTCAAAACTCGGCCGCCGCCCCCGCCGAATGTCGGCATATAGCGTGAACTGCGACACAATGAGTAAGCCTCCGCCCGTATCCCGCACGCTCAGGTTCATCTTCCCCGCCGCGTCCTCAAATAGTCGCAGATTGATCGCCTTTTCCACCAGATACTCCGCGTGTTCTTCCGTATCTCCGTGCCCGATTCCCACAAACACCAACAATCCCCGCCCGATTTCCCCCACTACCTCTTCCGCCACGGTCACACTCGCCGAAGACACTCGCTGCAACAGGATGCGCATACAATTCAGTATGCCCTCATCCGGCCTCACGCCGGCGGCAAGGACCCTTCATGCACATCGAAACCTACGCCTATGGACGCGCCGGACTGCTCGGCAACCCCAGCGATGGCTACTTTGGAAAGACCATTTCCCTTCTCGTCCGTAACTTCCGCGCCCGAGTCATCGTCTATCCCAGCGCTCGCCTCGAAATCAAGGCGGGCAAAGCCGATCTTCCCGTCTTCGAATCGCTCGATGATCTCTACGAGACCACTCGCTGGCGTGGCTATTACGGCGGCTTTCGCCTCATTATTGCCCTCCTCGTTCGCCTCACCGATTACTGCCGCGCCCACGGCATTCAGCTTCCAAACCGGAACTTCACCCTCGAATATGAATCCACTGTCCCTTTGCGCCTTGGCATGGGAGGCTCTTCCGCCATCATAACCGCCGCCCTCCGAGCCCTGATTCAGTACTACGGACTGAATATCCCCCTCGAGCAACAACCCAATATTGTCTTAGAAACCGAGACAAAAGAGTTAGGTGTCGCCGCCGGTCTACAGGACCGCGTCATTCAGACCTACGAAGGCGTGGTGTTTATGAACTTCGCCCGCGAACTCATGGAATCTCGCGGCTATGGCGAATACGAGCAACTCGACCCCGCATTGCTAACAGACATTTACGTTGCCTACCGCACCAGCCTCAGCGAAGGAACTGAGGTGTTTCATAATAATGTGCGCGAACGCTGGAGAAATAACGATCACGCCGTCGTCGGCGCCATGCAACAATGGGCCGCCTATGCCGAACAAGGCCGCGCTGCTCTCCTCCAGGGCGACCGGGCCCAACTCCACAAACTCATCAACGCCAATTTCGATCTCCGCTCCGGCCTCTACCAATTAGATCCCGGAAACCTGGAGATGATTCATTTAGCTCGCGCCTGCGGCGCCTCGGCCAATTTCGCCGGTTCCGGTGGCGCCATCGTTGGCTTGTACGAAGGGGAGTCCATGTTTACTCAGTTAAAGGATTCCATGCGCGCCACCGGTATCGCCGTCATTAAACCTCAGGTCATTACTCCCTCGCAACTAGGGGAATAACCGGATCTACGCATGGACCGCCGCCCCCCATAATGGGGGCAATGATATACCGCAGAAAGCGATCCTATAGCGCCACACCCTCAGGCTTTTACCGGTTTGAGAACACCCGGTCGCGCAGCGGTATGACGGGATACGGCGACGGCGATTTTGTCCGCCTGCGGGATGAGCACGGCAATGTCTGGAACGGCATGGCCATCGCCCAGGACGACAGCATCGTCCGCTACACGTTCCGGGACGCCGCCGGTAAATCCATCAGCGGCATCTCGGACTCCTTTGGCATTGTTCTGCGCGACGGTAAGGGAAACACCTGGCGCGGTTTTGTCGAATAGGAGAGGTTTTGTGGAGGGGAGCCGGACGGCTGCGTTACTCTTAAAGTAGCCCCCCATGGCCGTAAAAAAACCGATCGAGTACAAAGACGCCGGAGTGGATATCGACGAAGCGGATCGCGCTGTCGAACTCATCCGTGCCCACGCCCGCAAAACGTTCACCAGTTCCGTCATGACCGACATCGGCGCCTTCGGCGCCGGCTTTCATTTGAACGATTGGAAGAACCCGGTCCTCGTCAGCTCCGCCGATGGCGTCGGAACCAAGCTCAAGGTCGCCTTCATGGCCGACAAGCACGACACCGTTGGCGAATGCCTCGTCAACCACTGCGTCAACGACATCATGGTGCAGGGTGCCACGCCGCTCTTCTTCCTGGATTACTTCGCCGTCGGCAAACTGAAAGCGCCCGTCGCCGGCGCCGTCGTCGAAGGCATCGCCCGCGGCTGCAAGGCCAATGGCTGCGCCCTCATCGGCGGCGAGACCGCCGAAATGCCCGGCATGTACGCCGATGGGGAATATGACGTGGCCGGCTTCATCGTCGGCGCCGTCGACAAGGACAATATGTTGACCGGCGCCGATATCAAAAACGGCGACGTTCTCTTCGGCCTTCCCTCCAACGGTCTCCATACCAATGGCTACTCGCTCGCCCGCAAACTCTTCTTCGACGTCGCCAAGTACAAGATCGATACCAAGGTGCCCGAACTCGGCTGCACCGTGGCCGAAGAACTGCTCAAGGTGCACC
>CAMATG010000202.1 GCA_945860645.1 Candidatus Sulfopaludibacter sp. SbA3
TTGAACATGTCGTCGGCCCAGGCGAAGGAGCGGACGATCCATTCGTCTGGGGCGTCGAGGAGTTCGGGCGCGGTGAAGGCGCGACGGTCCGAGGAGAGAAAGGGCTTGGAGGCCTTTTCGGCGTAGAGGGTCGTAAGGGCGAGGGCGAAGAGTAGGAAGAGGCGCATGGGTTCCTAGAAAATGATCTTGAGTCCGAGTTGCAGATTGCGCTCGTTGTACTTGCTGGTGACACGGGAGAAGTCGCCAGAACGAGGGTTGGTGTTGGGGTTGCTGAGAAGCGGGTGGTTCAGGAAGTTGAACGATTCGGCGCGGAGCTGACCGGAGAGACGTTCGGTGAAGCGGAAGTTCTTAAACAGAGCGACGTCCCAGTTCTGGAAGCCGGGGCCGCGAAGGAGGTTGAGCGGCGCGTTGCCGAAGGTGCCGGCGCGAGGAACGGAGAAGGCGGCAGCGTTGAACCAGGGCTGGCCGACGCCGGTGGCGCCGGTGGCGGCGGTGGAGCCGGAGACGTTCCAGGGTTGGGAGGCGGAGCCGCTTCCGACGCCGGCGGTGTCGGTGGCGTCGAGCACCGAGAGCGGCGCGCCGCTGCGGAAGAAGGCGACGCCGGAGATCTGCCAGTTGCCGAAGGCATTTCCGAGCAAAGAGCGGGAGTTGCGGAGGAAGGGGAGCTGATAGATGTAGTTGAGAGAGAGAACGTGGGGACGGTCGTTACCGGAGAGGGCGGTGACGAAGTTGTAGGCGTTGTAGGGGGTGGCGACGTTGTCTTCGTTCTTGGACACGGTGTAGGCGACACCGAAGCCGAGGCCGTTGCGGAAACGGCGGTCGGCGGAGAGTTGGAAAGAGTTGTACCTGCTGCGGCCGCTTTGCTCGCTGTAGTTAATGATGGCCAGACCGTAGAACGGGCGAAGGGCGTTGACGTTGATGCCGGGGTTGGCCTGGACTGTGCCGGGGAGGAGTTGGTTCAGGTTGCGGACGCGGTACAGATCGACGGCGGTTTTGCCGACATAGGCGGTGTCAACCACGATACCGAAGGGAAGTTCGCGCTGGAGCGAGACGCTGTAGTGGTACGCGGTTGGGTAGTTGTATTCCAGGGCGAGCGCACCGAGGGAGAAGGGGAACTGGGAGCCGCCGCGGCCGCCGGGGGTGTCGACAACGCCGTTGACGACGTCGACGCGGTCCTGATTCGGGGCGTTGCGGAAGAGCGAGCCGTTGTTGAGGAAATCGCGGGCTTTGTAGGAACCGCCGCCGGCGCGGAGGACGGACTTGGAATCGAGGCGCCAGGCGAGGCCGAAGCGGGGGGCAAAGTTGGCGTAGTACTTGTCAACGAATCCTTCTGGAGCGCCACGGAAGAGACGTTGGACGTTGGGAACGGAGGCGCCGAGAGCGCGGCCTTTGGCCGCATCGGGGTACGACGTTCCGCCCTGGACGATGCCGTTGTAGGGGTCGCCGCCGATGATCGCGCCAGTGCGAGGGTCGAGGGTGGCGCGGGCGGCGGTAGTGAAGAAGCGGGGATCGAAGTTGGAGATGTCGTTCCACTTGGCGGTCCAGGGGGCGAAGTACGAGTAGCGGATGCCGAGTTCGAGGGTGAGATTGGGACGAAGTTTCCAGGTGTCCTGGGCGAAGAACTCGTAGGCGTTGGAGCGGACGTGGGTGTCGGCGGCGGAGCCGATTTCGAAGTAGGTGTCGAAGTTGCCGAGGGCGGCATTGGCGATGGAGTTGCCAGTGGTGGCGGGGTTACCGGCATCGCGGAAGGTGAACCAGCCGTTCTGGTTGAAGGCGATCTGATCGGCGTTGATCTGGGTGTCGCGGCCGAAGAAAGCGCCGAATTTCAGGGTGTGGCCGGAGTTCAGGATCCAGGTGAAGTTATCGGAGAAACTGACCATGGGGCCGGAGGAGCTTCCGGGCTTGGAGGAGCCGTCGAGGGAGGTGAGGCCGGTGATGTCGATGGTGGGGATGCGATCGGTGACGCGCTTCGGGCCAGGGATGAGGTAACCGAAGTTGATGCCATAGCGGGAGCGTTCGTAGCGGTTGACACCATCGAAGGGGTAAAGCGTCATTTGGACGACATCGTTGGCGGCGGTGGCGGTGAACTCGTTGACTTTATTCGGGGAGAGCGTGGAAGAGACGCTGAAAGCGCCCGTTTTGTTGGGGCGGCGCCAGCGGGTATTGGCGACGGTGAAGGAGCCGCGGAAGGGGTCATCTTCGGCGAAGTAGAAGTTGGTTCCGGTGAAGGAGAGACGGGTTGAACCGAGCATGTAGTCAACGCGCACGGTGTCCTTGCGGATATCGCGGGGGTTGGGCTGGGAGTCAATCCAGTTGGAAGCGCCCTGCTGGAAGCCGGCGGTGGGGAGAGGGTAGGCCTTCAGAAGCCCGATGCCGTTGGCGGAAAGACGGTTATTGGGGATGACGTTGTTAGGGAAGGGGGTGTTGTTGAGGGGGTCGCGAACGGTGATAGCGCGGCGGAAGAAGGGGTTGGCGGCGTTGAGCAGTTCGCTGAAGTTGCCGGTGCGCATGGCGGCGGAGGGGACGATGGCGGCGCCGGTTTTGTCCTGGCGGAAGCTGATCCACTCTTCGGCGACGAAGAAGAATAGCTTGTCGCGCTTGGTGTTGAACTTGCCGGGAATGGTGACGGGGCCGCCCAAGGAGAAGCCGGGCTGGTTGAAGCGGAACGGGGCGGGGCGGGTGGAATCAAAGGTGTTGGAGGCGTTGCGGACCCAGGAGTTGGCGTCAAGGGCGGAGTTGCGGAGGAAGTACCAGGCGGTGCCGTGGAAGTCCTTGGAGCCGGACTTGGTGACGAAGCGGATCTGGCCGTCGGCGGCGCGGCCATACTCGGCGGGGTATGAGGAGGTGAGGATCTGGACTTCCTGGAGAGAATCGGCGTTGAAGATACCGAGGAGCGCGGGGCCGGACTGGCCATCGCCGCGGGTGCGGACGGCGGAGACACCGTCAATGGTGACGTTGTTGCCGTCCTGCTGACCGCCGTTGATGGAGAGCGAAGCGCCGAGGCCCGTGGAGTTGAAGGCGTTGAAGTTCGACCCGACGACGCCGGCTTTAATGAGGGCGAGATTGATGGGGTTGCGGCCGTTGAGGGCAAGGTCGGAGATCTGTTTAGCCTCAACAACGCGGCCGAGCTGGGCGGAGGAGTCCTGGACGGGCGGCGCTTCGTCAGTGACGGTGATGGTGTCGGCGGTCGCGCCGAGGGTGAGCTGGGCATCGACCGAGGTGCGGGAAGCAGTGTCCACCTTGACGTTCTCCCGGACAAACTTGCGGAATCCAGGGGCTTCAATTTCGACGGCGTAGAGGCCGATGGGAAGGTTGGGAACGACGTAGATACCGGTGACCGCGGTTTTCGCGGTGATCCGGCGGCCCGTTTGGGCGCTGACGATGGTGACTTGGGCGGCGCTGACGACGTCGCGGGAGGGATCGGTGACGGTGCCGGCAATCTGGCCCTGATCGAGTTGGGCAAAGGCCGTCGAGAGGGTAAGGAGGAAAAGAACGAACCGAAGCATGTTGCCCATACATTAACAACGGTATATTTCTCGGCTATGACGATTTGTTGAAGGAACCGGCGTGGTGCATTACAAGACATTTGGCGCGTTACGCCAACGTGAAATTAACGGGCGCGCAACGCGCTAGACACAAATTGGAATTATGCTCAGTTTCGTGCAACTCAAGAGTACCCGCGTTCTGCGGGCAGACGGAAGCATTGGTCCGGCGGTGGTCCGCGTGGAAGCGGAGCGAATAGCGCATGTGGTGGATAAGGCCGAGGGAGTGATCTGGGACCTGGGCGAGCGTCTGTTGCTGCCGGGGATGATTGACGTACATGGGGACGCATTTGAGCGGCAGTGGATGCCGCGAAGCGGCGTGTTCTTCCCCTTGGACATCGCGTTGTTGGACAGTGACCGGCAGATCCTGGCCAATGGGATTACAACCGCTTTTCACGGGCTGACAGTTTCGTGGGAACCGGGACTGCGGGGGATTGAGCACGGGCGCCTGATGGTGAATGCGTTGGCGGCGGTGCGGGGGCGGCTCCTGAGCGACACCCGGGTCCACTTGCGCTATGAGACCCACGCGCTGAACGAGACCGACGAAATGATCGAGTGGATCCGCGATGGGCGGGTACATTTGATCGGGTTTAACGAGCATTTGGAAATGATTGCTGCGAAGCTGGACCATCCGAGCAAAGGGGCACAGTATGCGGAGCGCAGCGGGCTGTCCATGTCAGGATTCCGGGATCTGGTGGTTCGAACCCGGGAGCGGGGCCCGGAGGTAGGCGCGGCGGTAGCGCGCGTGGCGGCGGCAGCGCGGGAGGCGGGACTGGCGATGGCGTCCCACGACGATGAGACGCCGGAAATGCGAGCCGGTTATGCGGCGCTGGGCGTGGGGATCTGCGAGTTTCCATTGGATATTGCGACGGCTCAGTCAGCGATAGCGGCGGGCCAGGATGTGGTCCTGGGCGGGCCGAATGTGGTGCGCGGAAAAAGCCACACGCGGCGGCTAACGGCGCGGGCAGCGATTGAAGCAGGGCTGGGAACGGTGCTGGCCTCTGATTATTACTACCCTTCCATGGTGCATGCGGTCTTCCGTCTGGTTCGTGACGGAGTATTGGATTTGCCGCAGGCCTGGGAGCTGGTCGCAGGAAATGCCGCGCGAGCGGCTGGTCTTTCCGACCGGGGAACAATTCGGGAAGGACTGCGGGCGGACTTTGTGGTGATTGACGACACGGACCCGGCGTTGCCGGTGGTGGCCGCAACTATAGCGGGCGGACGTATCGCCCATGTGGCGGACCCGGAGTTGTGGAGCCTATAGCTTGCTGGAGATCACCGGTCTGCGCAAATCGTATGGCGGGACGACGGCGCTGGATGGGTTGTCGGTAAGCTTCGCGGCGGGGCAGATGGTGGGAATCGTGGGGCGATCGGGCGCGGGGAAGTCAACGTTGTTGCGCTGCGTCAACCGTTTGATTGAGCCCGATTCCGGCGGCATCGTTTACGGCGGACGGGATATCCTTGCGCTCCGCGGTTCGGCGCTGCATGACTGGCGGGCCGAGTGCGGGATGATCTTCCAGCAGTTTCACCTGGTGGACCGGCTGGACGCGGTGACCAATGTGATGCTTGGCGCGGTGCGGCGGCGGCGGACACTGCCGCTGTTGTTCAAGATCTTCCCGGAGGCAGACCGGCGGCGGGCGATGGAGCTTCTAGAGCGGCTGGACCTGGCGGCGCAATCCGGCCAGATGGTGCGAACGCTTTCCGGCGGGCAGCAGCAGCGCGTGGCAATTGCGCGGGCGTTGATGCAAGGGGTAAAGATTCTGCTGGCCGATGAGCCCGTGGCATCGTTGGACCCGGAGAATGCGCGGGTGGTGATGGAGGCGTTGCGCGGCCTGCAGCGGGAAGACGGGGTGACGGTGCTGTGCAATCTACACCAATTGGAACTGGCGCGAACCTACTGCGACCGGGTGATCGGGCTGGCAAAGGGGAAGGTGATCTTCGACGGCCGGCCGGCGGAGATGACAGAGAGGATCTATACGGCGGCGGTATGAAGAAATATCTGTTCTTATTGCTGTTTCTGGCGGGATGCGGACGCGCACCGGTGGATACGTTAAAGATCGGTGTTTCGGCCACCGAAAGCGACGCGGATGCAATCAAACGGTACGAACCGTTGCGGGCGCACCTGGAAAAGAAGCTGGCGCGGAAGGTGGAGCTGCGGACGGCGACCGACTATTCGAGCGTGATCGAGGCGTTGAAATCGAAACAAGTGGACGTGGCCTACTTCGGGGCGGCAGCGTATGCGAAAGCCTGGCTGGTAACGAATGGCGGAGTGAAACCGCTGCTGGGAACACTGGACGAGGGCGGGACGAGCGGGTACTACTCGATTGTTGTGGTGCCAGCGGCGAGCCCGGCGAAGACCATTGAAGATCTGCGCGGGAAGAGTCTGGCTTTTGCGGACCCGAATTCGACGTCGGGCTATTTGGCGCCATCGTTCTTTCTGAAGGAGGCAGGGTATGAGCCGAAGACTTTCTTCGCAAAGACGGGATTCGGAGGGAGCCATGAGATGAGCATCATGGCGATGGTGAATGGGACCTACGACGCGGCGGCGACATGGTTTTATAGCGAGACGCGGACGAATCCATTGCGCATGGAGGGGAAAGGGATTATTCCCAAAGGCTCGACGCGGATCATTTGGAAATCGCCACGCATGCCGTCGAGCCCATGGACAGTACGCATCGATTCGCCCGAAGAGTTTAACCGGCGATTTGCCGAGATCGTCATGGCGTTTCCGAAGGAGGATCCGGAGGGGTTCAAGTTCCAAAGTGCGCAGCGGGAGAGCGGGTTTGGGCCAGTGTCGCATGCCGACTACCTGCCGGTGATCCGGATGGTGGAGGCGAACCTGAAACAGAGAAAACAGGAATGAGGTGGGCGGCCGGGCTGGCGATCGTGGCGGGTTCGTTTTGGGTGAGTGAGGTGTCCCCGGAGCGGCTATGGACGGGACTGCCGTCGATGGGGCGGTATGTGGCGGGAACGCTGCCGGCGCGGGGGGAACTGGCCGGGTGGATGTGGGGTTGGAAGCGTTGGCTGGCGTTACTTTGGGATACGATTTTGATTGCTTATCTAGGAACGCTGCTGGGCTCTTTGGCGGGACTGTTTTTGAGTTTCTTCGCCGCGCGAAACGTCACGCCAGGACGGTGGGTTGGCGTGGCGGCCAGAAGGATTTTGGAGTTGGCGCGCACCGTGCCGGAGTTGGTCTTTGCTCTGATTTTTGTCATTGCATTTGGGCTGGGGCCGCTGGCGGGCGTGCTGGCACTGGCGCTGCACGCCATGGGTGCGATCGGGAAGCTTTGCTCCGATTTACTGGAACATACTCAGCCCGGACCGATGGATGGCCTGCGGGCGAGCGGAGCGAACTGGTGGGAAGCGATGCGCTACGGCGCGGCGCCGCAGATATTACCCGGCTTTTTGAGCTACTCGCTATTCCGGTTTGAGGTGAATGTGCGGGCGTCGTCGGTGATCGGGTTTATTGGCGTTGGCGGCATCGGGCAGGAGCTATATGTGGCGATCCGGCAGTTTGTGTATCAGGACATCAGCGCGATTGTGGTGTTGATTGTGCTGGCGGTGGCGGCGATCGACCAGCTGAGCGAATGGGCGCGGCGGAGGATTGCGGCGTGAAGTGGGGCCTGGCGGTATTGGCGTTTACGGCATACGCAGCGTGGCAGTTGGGATTGCCGCTGCGAGGGTTGGGGCCGGGCGTCGTGAAGTTGTTCGGGATCGCCGGCCAGATGCTGCCGCCGGAGAGCGGGGGACAGTTGGGGGTCTTTGTGTACAGCCTCGTGGAGACCGTGGCCATGGCATTGGCGGCGACGGTGATGGCGGGCATTGCGGCGTTTCCACTGGGACTATTGGGAGCGGGGAGGGTGGTGCCGTCGTTGTTTGCGCGGTGGCCGCTGCGGCGAGGGATGGACGTGGCGCGGAGCATTGATTCGCTGCTATGGGCGCTACTGTTCGTGAACGCGGTGGGGCTGGGGCCTTTCGCGGGCGTGATGGCGTTGACGATGATCGATTTGGGAACGCTGGCGAAGTTGTTGAGTGAAACGGTGGACCATGCGTCGATCGGGCCAGTGGAAGGGTTAGAGGCGGCTGGAGCGAACCGTTGGGAATCGGTTCGTTTTGGCATTCTGCCGCAGGTGTTGCCCGCGTATACGAGCCAAGTGTTGTACTACTTCGAATCAAATATCCGCCACGCGACGATTTTGGGGATTGTAGGGGCGGGGGGAATTGGAACGTACCTTTCCGACCGGCTGCGGGTGAACGACTGGCGGGAAGTGGCGACGCTGGTACTGCTGATTTTGTTGACAGTGACAGTGGTGGATCGATGTTCGCGGTGGGCGCGGCTGCGCCTGGAGAGAGGGGTATGAAGCGACTAGGATTGAAGCCGTGGATTGACCCGACGGCAACAGTGCGGGATTCGACGCTGGGGGCGTGGACGGCAGTGGGGGCGCGGACGACGGTGGCGGAGTCGACAATGGGCGATTACTCGTATGTCGTCAACGACGCCAGCATTATTTACGCCGAAATCGGGCGGTTCTGCTCGATAGCGGCGCATACACGGCTGAACCCCGGAAACCACCCGCTACAGAAGGCGGCGCTGCATCATTTTTCGTATCGAACGCTGAGCTACGAATTAGGTGACGAGGACGACGCGGAATTCTTTGCCTGGCGCCGGAGCAAGCAGGTGACATTGGGGAATGACGTGTGGATTGGCCATGGGGCGGTGGTGCTGCCAGGGGTGACAATCGGGACTGGCGCGGCGGTGGGGGCGAGCGCGGTAGTGTCGCGCGATGTGCCGCCGTTCGCGGTCGTTTCGGGGTTTCCCGCGAAGCGGTTGTATTGGCGGTTTGAGGAGAAGGTGCGGGAGGGGTTGTTGCAGATTGCCTGGTGGGACTGGCCGCGGGAGAAACTGCGAGAGGCGATGGGGGATTTCCGGAAGTTAGGGGCGGAGGCGTTTGTGGAGAAGTATGGGGGCGAGTAGATCCATTTGCAAGAAGATGGCGTTCGATGTGGGCAGGCGGAGAGGCAGAGCGCCGGTTCAAGCAAAACGAAACGAACCAAGCACCGGGAAGTGATCCGAAGGGTAGCGGCCGTTGATGGGTTCGGTGATGGCTTGGCAAGATTCGACGGCGACCTGCCCGCGATAGAGAATCCAATCGATGCGGCGGCCGGTAGGGACGCCGGTGAACCCGTGGAAGGTGCCGGTGGAATCGCCCTTCCAGCTATCTTTGAAATGCTGCGTCAGGTAGTCGTAAACGGGGCCGGGGGCGGGATTGTTGAAGACTCCCGTGACGAAGACGCTTTCGCCCGCGGCCCGCTCGTGGATTAGCCGGGCGGCTTGCAGGCGGGCCTCCGCTTGCTCCGGCTTGTAAGGGAAGTGGGTGTTATAGACGTAGAACTTCCGGCCCGTGGCCAGGTGGGCGAATTGGCCCCAATTGACGGCATACGGTTTGTGAATCAGCCAGGAGGACGAGGCGGGGACATCGGGGGTTTGGGAGAACCAGAAGGCGCCGTGGTCGAGGAGATCGAGCGTGTCGGGGCGATAGAGGATGGCGGTGAACTTTTCGTCGTCGTT
>CAMATG010000203.1 GCA_945860645.1 Candidatus Sulfopaludibacter sp. SbA3
CATCGCATGTCCGACGTCGCATGCGTCGATTGCATCGAAGCAATCACGCCAAACTTCTTAAATAACGCAAAGTCGGGCAGGGAAATGGCCTGCGCGTGTTCCACCCGGAACCGCTTCCCATTGTTCTCCCCCAGCACCTTTCCATACGCATCCAACGCCATCCGGTTCGCCCGGTCGCCAATGGCGTGCGTGTTCACCTGAAAGCCCTTTTCCGCCGCCTGCCGCGCCACCCGCTCCACCGTCTCCTGCTTCAAAATCATCAACCCCGTGTTCCCCGGATCATCCGCATACGGCTGCCAAAAAGCCGCCCCACGCGACCCGATCGCCCCATCGGCCACCAGCTTAATACTCCGCACGGTCAACCGCTCATGCACTTCCGGCCCCGTCTGCAAAAACCGGTTCCACATCGCCCCTTCGCCGCCAATCATCGCGTAAATCCGCACTGGCAACTGCCCCGCCGCCAGCAGCTTCCGATACGCCCGCAACTCCTGCTCCCCAATCCCCGCGTCATGCACCGACGTCATTCCCAGCCGTGCGCACTCCCGCGCCGCCGCCCGCAGCCGCGCCAGCACTTCGTCATCCGTAGCCGCGGGAATCTTCGCGCCCACCAGCCCCTGCGCCCGGTCAATCAATACGCCCGTCGCGTGCCCCGCCGAATCCCGGATAATCTTCCCCCCCATCGGGTCCGGCGTCTTATCATCAATACCCGCAAGCTCCATCGCCCTCCGGTTCACCCACCCCGCGTGCCCATCCACCCGCGATAAAAAGACGGGATGTTCCGGCGCCGCCTCCGTCAAAGCGGTATGCAGCGGAAACTCGCCTCCCCAATTGGTCTGGTCCCAATTCCGCGCCCGCACCCAACTGCCCTTCGGCAGCCGCGCCGCGCGTGTTTTCACCATCGCCGCCACTTCGGCAACACTTTTCACATGCCGCAAATCGGAGGTCTCCAGCAGCTGTCCCAACCCCGCCATATGCACGTGGCTGTCGATCAATCCGGGGATCACCGTCGCCCCCTGCAAATCCACAACTTGTGTCTTCGGCCCAATAAAACCGCGCACTTCATCGCCGATGGCCACCACGCGCCCGCCGCGCACCGCCATCGCCTTCGCCCGCGGCTTGCCCGTGTCAGCCGTGTAAATTGCGGCATTCGAAATCACAAGGTCGGCCGGCTGCGCATACATGGCCCCCGCCATAATGACCGAAAGCACAGCTAAAATGGGGAACATGCAAGACAGTATGGCACAGGCCTCCCCCGCTCCCGCCTTCGTCGATCTCCCCTCCTGGAAGAACGCCGTAGCCTGGATTTGCGCCGTGTTAATTGGGGTTTTCTTCATCGGCGCCGGCCTCTGGAAACTCACCGATCACCTCGGTGCTTCCACCCGCATGAACCAGATGCTCGTCCCTGCCAACCTCGCCGTCTTCACCGCCGTCTTCTTCGGCGTCACCGAAATCTTCGGCGGCCTGCTGCTCATCATCCCCCGCTACCGCCGCTGGGGCGCGCTGCTCTGCTCCGGCATGCTCGTCGCCTTCATGGTCTATATGGCGTGGAACTACACCGCCCTCCAGGGCATGGATTGCACCTGCTTCCCCTGGCTCAAACGCGCCGTCGGCCCGGCCTTCTTCTGGAGTGACGCCGCCATGATCGTCATGGCCGCCATCGCCGGCTGGTGGGCCCACAGCAGCGAAGGTCTCAAAGGCGCCAGCCTCATCTTCGCCAGCATCCTCGTCTTCGCCGGCGCCGCCTACGGCATCACAGAGTCCCGCCAATCCGGCACCAAAGCCCCCGACTTGATCACCGTCGACGGCAAGCCCTACTCGCTCCAGCAAGGCAAAATTCTCCTCTACTTCTACGACCCGGAATGTTCCCACTGCAATGAAGCCGCCCGCCGCATGAGCAAACACACCTGGAAACCCGACGTCAAAATCGTCGGCCTCCCCACGCGCGTCCAGCAGTTCGGCCAGTACTTCATGGAGTCAACCGGCCTCAAAGGCGTCAACTCGCTCGATCACGAATCGCTCAAAAAACTCTTCCCCCACGGTGACCCGCCCTACGGCGTAGTCCTCGAACACGGCCGCATGAAGACCGGCCTCCAACGCTTCGACGAAGCCGAACCCGAAGCCACCCTCCGCAAGAACGGCTTCATCGACTAGGCCCCCGTCATGCCGAACGCCTTCTACCGCCTCGCCCAAGGGATGCGCCTAAGCTCCCTCGGCATCGGCACCTATCTCGGCGCCCCTGACGACGAAACCGACGCGAACTACGAAGCCGCCATCCGCGCCGCCATCGCCGGCGGCGTCAACGTCATCGATACCTCCCGCAACTACCGCGCCGAACGCTCCGAAAAAGTGATCGCCCGCGCCATCGCCGGCGCCAACCGCGACGAGCTGATCATCTGCACCAAAGCCGGCTACGAAATCGAAAAGCGCGGCCACTCTCTCGCCCCCGACTTCCTCGAAGCGAACCTGAACGCCAGCCTGCAAAATCTGCAAATCCCCCAACTCGACGTCTTCTACCTCCACAACCCCGAAACCCAAACCGAAAACTTCGAAGCCCAAATCCGCGCTGCCTTCGAACGCTGCGAACAGCTCGTCGCCCAGGGCAAAATCCGCTTCTACGGCCTCGCCACCTGGGACGCCTTCCGCCGCGAAGCGAACCCCATCTCGCTCCACGCCATGGCCGATATCGCCAAAGAAATCGCCGGCCCCCGCCACCGCTTCCGCTTCGTCCAACTCCCGTTCAGTCTCGCCATGCTCGAAGCCTTCACCAAGCGTCCCCAACGCGGCGGCGTCAGCCTCCTCCAAGCCGCCGGCGAACTCGGCATCACCGTCATCGGCAGCGCCACCGTTTACCAAGGCCGCCTCACCAACGGCCTCCCCGAAAAACTAACGGCCGCCTTCCCCGGCCTCGAAACCGACGCCCAACGCTCCATCCAGTTCTCCCGCTCCACCCCCGGCCTGGCGGTCTCGTTAGTCGGCATGTCCACCCCGGCCCACGTCGCCGAAAACCTGAAGATCAAAGACGTGCCGCCCCTCTGCGAAAAAGACTACTACGCCATCTATGGCCGCTGAACCCATCTCGCTCGCCCTCCCGCCCCCCGGCCCGGAGCTCGACGAACTCCTCGCCACCGTCCCCGATACCCCGGCCGTCTTTCTCTTAACCGCCGCCGGTGGCCAGCCCTATCTCTCCAAATCCGCCCTCCTCGGCCGCCGCCTCCGCCGCCTGCTCAAAGCGGACGACAAACGCCGCGCCGCCCTCAACCTCCGCGGCCTCGTCGAACAAGTCCAATACTGGCCCACCAACTCCCGCCTCGAATCCGCGGTGCTCTTCTACCAGCTCGCCCGCCACCACCACCCCGAGAGCTACATCAAACTCTGCAACCTCCGCCTGCCCTCCTACATGCGCCTCCTCACCCGCACGGCGTTCCCCAGAACGCAGGTCACTGTCCGCCCCGCCGCCCGCGGCATCGCCTTCGGCCCCTTCCGCTCCCGCGCCTCGGCCGAAGAATTCGAAAAGGCAACGCTCGAACTCTTCCAGGTCCGCCGTTGCCAGGACGATCTCGATCCCCACCCGGACCACCCCGGCTGCATATACGGCGAAATGGCCCAGTGCCTCCGCCCGTGCCAGGACGCCGTCACCCGCGAGGAATACGCCAGTGAAGTCGAACGCCTCGTCGAATTCCTGTCGACCGAAGGTCGCTCCCTGACGGAAACCGTCGAGCGCATGCGCGACCGTTTCAGCGCCGACATGGAGTTCGAAGAAGCCGCCCGCCAGCACCGCCGCATCGAAAAGATCCAAAGCGTCTGGCGCCTCCGCGACGAACTCGCCACCGGCGCCGCCACCATGAACGGCGTAGCCGTCTTGAAATCACCAACCCCCAACACCGTAACCCTAATCTTCCTCCTCGACGGCACCTGGCAAGCCCCCATCGAACTCAATCTTCTCCCCGCCGACGGCCATCCCATCTCGCTCGACCGCCGTCTCCGCGAACTCGTCGAGTCCCAATCCCCCCAACTAATTACCCAATCCGAGCGAGCCGAACACCTGGCAATCCTGGCCCGCTGGTTCTACAGCACCTGGCGCGACGGCGAATGGCTCAACTTCCCCGACGCCCAATCCCTCAGCTACCGCAAGCTAGTCAACATGGTTCACCGCGCCACAAAGAAGGAAGAGCAGCAAAAGCAAGAAGGGAGGTAGACGGAAAAGGGGAGGGAAAGGGCGAAGGGGAGGGAAAGGAAGAGGAGCAGTAAAGATCCCGCCCGCCCCGCCCGGGGACACCCTGATCCCAAGTCCGAAAATCCCCCCTGTCCGACGCGAAGGGTGTCCCCCAGCCAGCCCGCCCCAGCCAGACCGCCCCAGCCCGCCCGCCTCAGCCCGCCCGCCACCCCTCTGTAATCCCAAATTAACCCCCGCCTGTTAACCTAAAACAAGATGTCTCGAACCCTCCGATACGCATCGCTTCTGGCCGTAACCTGCCTCAGCACCTACGCGCAATCGACCTTCGGCGTCGTCCTTGGTGAAATCAAGGACAGCTCCGGTGCCGTCATTCGCAACGCCAAAGTACGCCTTACCAACACCGCCGAAAACACCTCCCGCGAAGGCGCCTCCGACGCCAACGGCAACTATGAATTCCAGAACGTGAAAGCCGGCATCTACCAAGTGGCCGTGTCCGCCCCTGGCTTCCGTTCCTACAACGCCAACTCGCTCACCCTCGTCGCCCGCCAAACTCTCCGCGTCGACGCCTCCCTCCAGGTCGGTGATACCTCGACCGTCGTCGAAGTCACCTCCACCGCCGGCGTCATCGCCACCGATAACCCCGCCATCTCCTCCACCCTCACTCCGGAGAAGGTCCTCAACCTCCCCTCCAACATCCGCGGCTCCGGCTCCACCAGCCCCTACGGCCTCCTCCAGGCCCTCCCCGGTGTCCAGTCCGATAACGGCGGCGGCTACTCCATCCAGGGCGGCCTCCCCGCTCAGTCGGAAACCTCCGTCGATGGCATCGCCATCACGCAACTCACCGGCAACTCCGCCAACCGCAACCAGTTCCTCTCCGTCGAATCCATCGGCGAAATACGCGTCCAGGGCGTCGGCAACACCGCCGAATTCGGCCAGCCCGGCGACATCACCGTCACGTCCAAGTCCGGCACCAACGAGTATCACGGCGCCCTCTTCTGGTATCACCAGAACCGCGCCCTCGACGCCCGCAGCTACGGCCAGAACTCTCTCCCTGGCAAGATCGGCAACACCTTCGGCGCCACCATCGGCGGCCCGCTCGTCCTGCCCAAACTCTACAACGGCAAGAACAAAACCTTCTTCTACTTCACCTGGGAAGCCATGCGCTACCCGCGCCAGGGCACCATTCAGAACACCGTTCCCACCAGCTTCGTCAAGAACGGTGACTTCTCCCGCGAAGGCGTCACCATCCGTGACCCCTTCACCAACACACCCTTCCCCGGCAACGTCCTCCCGCCCAGCCGCATCAACGCCGTTACCAAACAGCTGCTCTCCTTCTACCCGGAAATCAACTTCGGCGCCACCGATCGCCGCTCCAACGGCAACTACCGCAATAACGTCGCCACCAACATCGAATCCGATCAGTACGACGCCCGTGTCGATCACGTCTTCAACTCCCAGCACTCCCTCTGGGCCCGCTTCAATACCAAAGCCAACCCCCAGTTGAGCGCCAACAACCTCATGCTCCCCTCCGATACCGTCCAAGCCAAGTACTACCAGGGCTCGGCCGCCTGGACCTGGACCATCAAGCCCACCCTCCTGAACGAGTTCCGCTACGGCAACGTCACCTCCGACGAAACCACCGTCTTCCCCTTCGATGGCCTTAAGTTCACCAATTCTCTGAACCTCAAGGACATCCAGCGCGACATCTTCTTCAACGGCCTCCCCAACTTCGGCGTCACCAACTACACCGGCGTCAGCAAAGGCCGCCCCGGTTTCGGAGTCTCCGCCAACAACCAGTTCATCGATAACCTCACCTGGATCAAGGGCCGCCATACCTTCAAAATGGGTGTCGACATCCGCCGCCTCGTCGGCCAGTCCGCCCTCGGCTTCACCGGCGGCAACAACTACGGCGACTTCTCCTTCTCCGGCAACTTCGCCGGCGAGCCCTTCGCCGACTTCCTCCTCGGAACCCCCGTCGCCAGCGCCATCGCCGTCGTCACGCGCGACAACGACGGCCGCGCCAAGCACTACAAAACGTATTTCCAGGACACCATGCGCATCTCGAAAAAGCTGACCATGGATGTCGGTGTTCGCTACGAACTCCACCCCGGCTACGCTGATGCCGGCTTCAACATTGGCAACTTCGATCGCACCGTCGCCCGCACCGGCAAAGTCGTCATCATGAGCGATCCGCAGGCCAAGCAGTTCCTCGCCCCCGGCGCCTTGCTCTCCTTCAACGCCTGCCCCGGCGCCGCCATCAATGGCGTCGGCTGCACCCCCATCGTCACCGCCCAGGAAGCCGGCCTCCCGGAAGCCCTGCGCAATACCTATAAAGCGCAGTTCCTGCCCCGCCTGGGCTTCGCCTACCGCCTGAACGACAAGACCACCATCCGCACCAGCTACGGCCAGTACAACATGATCCTGCTCGGCAGCGTCTTCTTCTCGCTCACCGGCACCGTGCAGTCCGACGTTCGCAACTTCAACAACGTCGGCGCCGACGGCCGTCCCGTCTTCAGCCTCCCCGAAACCCGCACCCCCGGTAGCGGCGTCCGCGGCGGCTCCCTTGGGACCTTCGAATTCCGTACCGCCAACCAGATCGATTTCAAACCGCCTGTCATGAACCAGTGGCAGTTCTCCATCGATCGCGAACTGGCCAATAACATGGGCCTGCGTGTCTCCTACATCGGTAACAAGTCCACCCATCTGCCCTGGGCCCCGGACGTCAACCAGATGTCCCCGTCCACCAACTTCTTTTCCCAGCGCACCAGCCTCGATCGTCCGTTCCCCAACTTCGGCCTGATCTTCAGCCGCGACGCGGGCGCCAACGCCCAGTACAACTCGCTGCAGGCCGAATTGAACCGTCGTTTTGCCAACGGGCTCAGCTTCACCACTGCCTACACCATGGCCAAGAACCTCGCCGATAACGCCGGCCCGGCCCCCGGTGGCTTCTCCGGTGAAACCGGTGGCGGCCGTTTGACCAACTCGCTCGACCGTCGCGGCGATCGCGGCAACGTCTACGCCACCCGCCGTCACCGCTTCGTCAGCACCATGGTCTACGAACTCCCCGTCGGCAAGGGCCGTAAGTTCATGTCCACTGCCGGCCGCGCCGCCGACATGGTTCTCGGTGGCTGGCAGGTCTCCAGCATTCTCACCCTCCAGTCCGGCCCGTACCTGACGCCGACCTTTAACGGTGGCGACCCGTCCGGTACCAACGCCGCCAGCCGTGGCGCCAGCCGCCCCGATCGCATCGGCAACGGCGAACTCGAAAGCCCCACCCGCGACATGTGGCTCGACCGCAACGCCTTCCTCTGCCCCGGCCGCGCCCCCGGCGCTCTGCAGTTCAACTGCGCCGTCGGCGTCCGCGCTGGTGTCGACCCCAACCCGATCGGCCGTTTCGGCAATTCCGGCGTCGGCATCGTCACCGGTCCCGGCACCTTCGGTCTGAACGCCTCGCTCAGCAAGCGTTTCCAGATCACCGAACGTCTCCGGATGCGTGCTGAAGGCAGCTTCACCAACGCTCCGAACTGGACCAACCTCGGCGACCCGGTCATGGACATCGCCAACAACAACTTCGGGCGCATCACCGGCTCCCGAGGCGTCGACTTCGGCGGCGGCCGCACCGGCCAGGTCTCCCTCCGCCTGGAGTTCTAAATAATTGGTGCCAGGCACCAATTTAACGTTCGCAATACAAAACGCCCGCCGGTCCCAAACCGGCGGGCGTTTTACTTTCGCAATATATTGGTGTCAGACACCAGTTTCTTCGCTTTGTCTTACAGCGCCGCTTAATTCTTCCTGCCCGCCTGGATCGCTACAATCCTCGAAGTCTGCACCCGCCGTTCCCCCTTCGGAAAACTCAACCGCATCCCCGGCGCCACGTACCCCTCCCGGATCACCCCGGTCACATGCACGCCGCCCAACCCCGACGTCAGCATCGGCTCCGGGCAATAATCGGGGTGCCCCCAAATCATCATCTCCCCGGAAGCCTGCGGAATCACCATATACGTCGTATTCCGCGTCCGTACCTCCAACACCGTGCCCACCGGTAACAGCGCTAGCTCAACACCCCCATCAGCATCCACCGCCAGCGGAATCCCGCCAATAATCCCACTCGGCACACTGCTATTCGAGTTGTAAATCCCGGAGTTGGCCACAATACTCTCTTCGTCTCGTTAGATCCATCCCGCGCCAATCCGTTGCCAAGAATTAGGATTCTTCCGATATTTGAATCCTCCGTACTAAGCAATTACCCCGCAAATCCAAAAAGGAATAAATTGGTGCCTGGCACCAATTTCAGTCACAACACTTGAAAATAAAGAAAAAACGAAATAACCCCCTCCCCACCAACAACTTACCCAATCTAGTACTAAGCCCGACATAGTCCCGCCCCCCAAAATCGCGTGCTAGAAGTGGAAGTAGGGAGAATTACCAATGTCACCACTCGAACTCAAACAGAAGCGCGCTGAACAAGCACGCATCAACGGAGCCAAGTCCACCGGCCCCAAAACGCCGGAGGGCCTCAAAGCCGCCCAAACCGCCACCCTCACCCACGGTCTCTACGCCACCGAAGAGACCCTCAAAGCTAGCATCGACCCGGAAGCCTTCGAAGCCCTCCGCCAGAAGTACCACCGCATCTGGGCCCCGCCCGACGAATACACAGCCGAGCGTGTCGACGATCTCGCCTTCGCCCGTTGGGACCTCAACCGTCTCCAACTCGCCCGTCGCAACGAGATCACCGAACTGTTCCTCCAAACCAACTCGGTCATCGAAACCGAAGTCGCCGCCTCCGCCCCCGGCAGCGTAATAGAGCGTCTCGACGCCCGCATCCGCCGCCAGCAACTAACCATCTCACGCCTGGAACGGGACATCCTCCGGCTAAAAAAGCAGCTAAACGCCGAAGGACCCTCCCACGAAACCACCCCCACCCCCGG
>CAMATG010000204.1 GCA_945860645.1 Candidatus Sulfopaludibacter sp. SbA3
ATGTAGTTCGCCGCGGCCTTCGCCAGCGCCGGCAGCGTGTTCGGCGCAATCCGGTTCCACGAGGAGATGCAAACGTCCACACCCTCGGCCAGCGCCTCTTCGCCCAGATACTTGCCCCATTCCCAGCAGGCAATGTAGAGGTCTAGCGGATTGTTGATCCCCAGCACGCCCACGTCGCTGTAGCCGCGCAGGAGAATCGGCCGTACGTAGCAGGCCTCAAGCTTGTTGACGCGGATAAGCTCGAGAGTCGCTGCCGTCATATCGGCTACACCGAACGAGATGCCGTCCATGCGGTAAATCTTCGCGGAATCGAGCAACCGGCGGTAGTGCTCGTTTACGCGGAATAGCCGCGGGCCGTTCGGAGTGGAATAGCAGCGGATACCTTCAAACACCGCGCTGCCGTAGCTAACAACATGGGAAAGCACATGAATTTGCGCCGCGTCCCACGGGATAAACTTCCCGTTACACCAAATTTTTTCAGTAGGCGTCAACATTACCCCATTATAAGCGGATTACGCTGCAACTCCTCGCCCGCCTTTGGCATCCTACGGAACGAATCCCCGCCCGTGTAAAATGGCCACTGGCCCCTCGGAGACTATTTTCTATGCAACTTCGCCGTATCATCCCCCAAATCGTCCTCACCGCTGGCTTCCTGCTCGCGGCCGAAAAACAGCGCGCTCTCAAGCCCGGTTGGAACCTCTTCTCCCCCGACCAGGACGTCAAAATGGGGCAGGAATACGCCCAGCAGATCGAAGCCCAGTTCCAGGTCATTACCGATCCCGCTCTCCACGCCTACGTCAATCGCATCGGTAAACGCCTCGTCGATTCCATCGAAGGCCAGAAGTTTCCCTTCACCTTCAAAGTCGTCAACGACCCCTCCATCAACGCCTTCGCCCTCCCCGGCGGGCCCATGTACGTTCACACCGGCCTCATCGCCGCCGCCGATAACGAAGCCCAGATCGCCGGCGTCCTCGGCCACGAAATGGGCCACGTCATGCTCCGCCACGGCACCAATCAGGCCTCCAAAGCCAATCTCATTCAGATCCCCGCCATGATCGCCGGCGGCCTGTTCGATAAGGGGGGCATGATGGGCACCCTCGCCCAAGTGGGCATCGGCCTCGGCGCCAATTCGGTATTGATGAAGTTCTCCCGCACCGCCGAAACGGACTCCGACCTCTTCGGCGCCCGCCTCGTCCACAACGCCGGTTACAACCCCGTCGAACTCGCTCGCTTCTTCGAAAAACTCGAAGCCGAGACCGGGAAGGGGAGCGCCATGACCCAGTTCTTCAGCCAGCACCCCAATCCCGGCAATCGCATCAAATCCATCCAGGCCGACATGAAGTTCTATAAGGCCAAAAGCTACGAAGCCTCCTCCGTCTCCCCCGAGCTCACCCTGGCCAAAGCCGCCATCAAAAAACTCCCGCCCCCGGCCAAAAAGCCCGCCGCCGGCGCCGGCGCCGTCCAGGCCCCCACGGGCCCGGCCGTCTCCACCACCGCCCCCAACGGCTTCAAACAGTTCCAGAACCCGCTCTACGCCATCGCCTACCCCGGTGATTGGAACACGAAGCCCGGCCAGGACGGCGTCTCCGGCACCCTCACCGCCGCCGATGGCGTCGTCAAAGGCGCCAACGGCCAGGACGATATCGGCCACGGCATCCTCCTCAACTTCGGCAAGCCCAACTCGGGCGACATCAACGTCGCCACCGACGAACTCATCAAAGGCCTCACCCAGGGTGACCCCAACCTCAAGCCCTATGGCGCCGCCCAGAACGTGAAGATCGATAACTACGTCGGCAAACTCACCGCCCTCCAAGGCAACTCCGGCATGCGCAAAGGCGAAAAGGAAAACATCTACGTCCTCACCGTCATGCACACCAAGGGCATGTTCTACGGCATCTTCGTCGCCCCCGAATCCCGCTGGCAAGTCGCCGAACCGGAGTATCAGCAGATGATGCAAACCCTCCGCTTCAGCCGCTAAAATCGCGCGATATACCGCGCAAGCCGTCTCGCCCGCCGGTCACCTTCAGAACGGATCGGCGTACGTCCCAGGTACCGTGCGATGGATCGGGTGCCGGGCGGACCGGGTAACTGGATCCTCTCCCGCTTCGCCGCCCCGGCCTGATTTCTCAACCTGCAAGAGGCGTAGCCGCGAAAACGCCCATATACTATCCAGATGCGACTAAGCAAAGCATGGATCGCGTTGGTGATACCGGTAATCATGGTTCACGCACAAACGCCCGCAACAGCGCCGTGGGTCTCGCTTTTCAATGGCAAGAATTATACGGGCTGGAACATTATTGGGCCGCCGAACTTAGCCCCGGTCGAGATCGAAGACGGAGCCATGCTGCTGCGGCAGAGGATCAACACCGCCGAGCACACCTTCGTCAGTTCCACGGAAAAATACCGCGACTTCATTCTTGAACTGGATTTGAAGGACGATCCCGGATTCAACAGCGGTATTCTCCTGCGGTGCGTCGATGCTCCCGCCGATGCGAAAGTGCGGCTCAATTGCTATCAGGTAAAGATTGACCATACGGCCCGTGCCTGGACGGGCGGCGTGTTCGATGACTTCGGTGATTCGTGGCGTTGGCTCCACGACCTGGCGGACAACCAAGCCGGCCGCGCCGCGTTTAAGCTGGGTGAGTGGTCGCATTTCCGTATCGAATGCATCCGCCAAACGATTAAGGTGTGGGTGAACGGGGTTCCCACGACGCATCTTGTAGACGAAAAATATAGCGAGGGTAAAATCGCCTTTAAGATTCACTCCCTGGGCGACCGGCCCGACGATACGCGCAATGTCATCCGGTTCAAGAACATCCGCATCATCACCGAGCACCCCGAGCGTTACGCGCAAAAAATGGAACTACCCCCGCGCCGCGCACCCGTCACGCCGGGCAAGTTTGACAAGGCCAAGCCCGCACCGGTCACGCCGAAATAATACCGGCCACCGCCGCGCCTGATTCGCAAGGTTCTGATTGGGCGTAAGTGTGGAGCTCGACACGGACCAGGAAGCGTTCCAGCACTCTTACGAAGCGTCTGCGGCGGCTGGCTGCACGATCACCGCAACGCCCGCCGGTTCGACTCGCCTATATCGCCTGCGACCACCACGACGGGATAGCGGCATTTGTCGATACCACTACCGCCACCGTCCGCCCCATATTGGCCCACCCGGGGAAAACGGCGCTGCCTCCCCACCCTAGCGGCAACCCTTGCCAACCCATTCCTGGTAGTGCCACAATCGCCACTTCCATGGAGCACATTCAACCCGTCATCCAAACCGAGCGCATCGATTCCCTCGATACGCTCCGCGGCTTTTCCCTCCTCGGCATCCTCCTCCTCAACATCGCCTCCTTCGGACTCCCCTTCGCCGCCTACATGAATCCCACCGTCGCCGGCGGCGCTGAAGGTCCCAACTTCACCATCTGGCTCACCGCCATGACCCTCTGGGACGGCAAGTTCCGGTGCATCTTCTCCATGCTCTTCGGTGCCGGCGCGTTCATTCTCCTCGACCGCGCCGAACGCCGTGGCGCCGGCATCGAAGCCGCCGACATCTACTACCGCCGCACCCTCTGGTTAATCCTCATCGGCCTGCTCCACGCCCATCTCATCTGGTACGGCGACATTCTCTACCCCTACGCCGTCTGCGGCCTCCTCCTCTTCCCCTTCCGGAAACTATCCGCCAAAGCCCTCATCATCACCGGCGCCGTCATCATCCTCCTCCACTCCCTGCAAGGGCTCGGCGCCGGCTACGGCATCGCCGAACTGCGCGACAAGGCCGTCGCCGCCGCCAAAGCCCCCGCCCCCACCTCCGAACAGCAAAAGACGATCCAGGAATGGAAGCAGCTCGCCGACATGTTCGAACCCCCCAAAGCCGACGTCGAAAAGGAGATCCAGGCCCACCGCTCCGGCTGGGTCGACAACCTCGCCCACCGTTCCCCCCTCGCCGCCATGATGGAGTTCACCATGTTCTTCCAGTTCATGTTCCTCGACGTCCTCGCCATGCTCATCCTCGGCATGGGCCTCGCCAAAGCCCGCGTTTTCGACGCCTCCCGCTCCGTCAGCTTCTACGCCAAAATGACCGTCGCCGGCCTCGCCATCGGTGTCCCATTCAACTTTTGGGCCGCCAGTCAATGGGCCGCCACCGGCTTCGACACCCCGGCCTACTTCACCTTCATCGGCGCCTCCGCCGATACCGGCCGCCTCGCCGTCGCCCTCGGCTACACCGGCCTCATCATGCTCGCCTGCAAAGCCGGCCTGAACTTCCTCACCCGCCCCCTCGCCGCCGTCGGCCGCATGGCCCTGTCGAACTACCTGCTCACCTCCATCCTCTGCACCCTTTTCTTCAACGGCTACGGCGCCGGCTACTTCGCCAAACTCGAACGCCATCAGCTCTATTACGTCGTCCTCGCCATGTGGGCCATCAATCTCGCCCTCAGCCCCATCTGGCTCCGCCACTTCCTCTACGGCCCCGCCGAATGGGCCTGGCGCTCGCTCACCTATTGGCAAAAACAGCCCATGCGCCGCGCTGCTATCATGGAGACCTCTCTATGATTCGCACTTCTGCTATCACCCTCAAAGGCAACCCCAAGAACGTCATCGGCCCCGAATTGAAGGCTGGCGACACCGCCCCCGATTTCGAAGTCGTCGACACCACCCTCAAAACCATCACCCTTGCCGACACCGGCTCGGGCGTCCGCATCTTCAGCGTCGTCCCCTCGCTCGACACGCCCGTTTGCGACATGCAAACCAAGCGCTTCAACGAAGAAGCCGCCGCCCTCCCCAACGTCAAAATCTACACCCTCTCCATGGACCTCCCCTTCGCCATGAAGCGCTGGTGCGGCGCCATGGGCGTCGACAATCTCGTCATGCTCTCCGATCACCGCTCCGGCTCCTTCGGCACCGCCTACGGCACGCTGATTGAGGATCTCCGCATCCACTCCCGCGCCATCTTCGTCATCGATGGCAATAACGTCATCCGCCACGCCGAATACGTCGGCGAAGTCGGCAACCACCCCGATTACGACGCCGCCCTCTCCGCCGCCCGCTCGCTCTCCGCCTAACATCAGGAGGCTCGCATGAACTCCCGCCGGGACTTACTCCAAATCGGAGCCGCCTTGACCGTGGGCACGGTCGCCGCCCAGGAGCACCACGCGTCGGACAACGAAATCGCGGCTGCCAAAAAGGTGGCCCGCTTTTTCAAGCCCGCCGAAATGGACCTCCTCGCCAAAGTCGTGGACCAGATCATCCCCCGCTCGGACACCCCGGGCGCCGCCGATGCCAACGTCCACTTCTTTATCGATTGGCAGGCCCATACCAACGCCAAGCGCGGCGCGCAGCTTCGTAAGGATCTCGCCTGGATCGCCAAACAAGGTTTCACCACCGGCGACCAGGTAGCTCTGCTTACTAAGTGGAGTAAGTCCACCGGCGAGCCAAATCGTATCTTCCAGTCGTTAAAAGAACTCACCATCGACGGCTACTACGGTACGAAAGAAGGCCTGCAAGTGGAGCTAGGCTGGAACGCCAACACCTTCGTCCGCGAATTCAAAGGTTGCACCCACAAGGAGCACGCCTAGCCATGTACACCCAATCCGCCCCCGAAGTGCACGACGTCATCGTCATCGGCTCCGGCGCCGCCGGCGGCATGTCCGCCTGGAATCTCGCCGTCAATCACGGCGTCAAAGTCCTTATGCTCGACGCCGGCACCCGCTTCAAGAAGGAAGAGTTCTGGACCCACGTCAAGCCCTGGCAGTGGCGCGAACGCATTGAAAAAGGCCTCGCCCCGCCCAAAATCCAGCTCGACGTCAAAGAACAACCCTACATCTCCAAAGAGCCCAATCGCTTCGATCTCATCCGCGTCTGGGGCCGCGGCGGCAAAACGAACATCTGGGGCCGCGTCGCGCTCCGCTACTCTGATCTCGACTTCGAAGGCCCCGCCAAAGACGGCTGGGAGATCCCCTGGCCCATCCGTTATAAAGACATCGCCGCCTACTACGACAAGGTCGATCAGACCATCGGCGTCTGCGGCGGTGACGACGATACCGACTCCCTCCCCGGCTCCCGTTTCCACCAGCCGCCCCCCGCCCTCCGCTGCGGCGAACGCTTCATGAAACGCGCCGCCGAAGGCCTCGGCATCAAAGTGGTAAACCAGCGCAAAGCCGTCAACACCAAACCCACCAACGGCCACAACCCCTGCCACTACTGCGGCGCCTGCGGCCGGGGCTGCGACGTCAGCGCCTTCTTCAATTCCACCGACTACCTCCTCGACCCCGCCGAAAAAACCGGCCGCCTCAAGATCGTCGATAACGCCGTCGTCGCCCACATCATCCTCGGCGACAACGGTCTCGCCAAAGGCGTCCGCTACTTCGACCGCGTCACCAAAGCCGAACGAATCGTCTACGGCAAGCGCATCATCCTCGGTGCCAGCTGCGTCGATTCCACCCGCATTCTCCTCAACTCCAAAATCGGCAATTCATCGGGAGTCATTGGCAACTACCTCTGCGAACAGGTCCGTTTCCATATGATGGGCTTCGTCCCCGAACTCATGGGGACCAAGGCCATGAACGACGACGGCCTCGGCGGCGAGCATATCTACTTACCCCGCTACAACGCCCGCGACGGTCGCAAGCGCGACTACCTCCGCGGCTTCGGCAGCCAGTTCTGGAACACCGGATCCCAAGCAGGCGTCGGCAACTGGGCCAAGCAAATCGAAGGCTTCGGCCTGGATTTCAAGAAGGCCGTCAAGCGCCGCTATCCCGCACTCGTCGCCATGCATCCCTACGGCGAAGTGCTCCCCTACAAGCACAACCGCGTAACAGTTGAAGGTACGCCCAAGGACCGCTACGGCATCCCCGTGTCGAAGATCGAATACAGCATCGGCGACAACGAGCGCAAGATGCTGACCGCGATGTACGACATGGCCGAAAGCGTTTTCAAAGGAATGAAGGCCGAAATGGTACCCTTCACCCGCGGCGCCATCGACCCCTTCGGCAGCGCCATCCACGAACACGGCACCTGCCGCATGGGCGACGATCCCAAGCGCAGCGCCCTGAACAAGTGGAACCAGATGCACGACGTGAAAAACGTCTTCGTCGTCGACGGATCGTCGTTCACCACGGCATCGGAAAAGAACCCGACCATCACCATCCTCGCCCTCGCTTGGCGCGCCACCGACTACCTGGCCGACCAGATGCGCACCGGTAGCATCTAGGCCATTTCTCGATTTAACGTAGGTCCAGAAGCGCAGCCCCACCTTCGCAGCAGCACCCCTCTCCGGGGACATACGTGCCGGAGCCCGCACGAGCGGGCGTAGGCCGTGTGTCCCCAAAGCGCCAGATTCGCCGCTCTAGCCGAGAAGTTCTGTCACTTCAGCCGTACTCAAATTCAGATTCACGCCGCCAACCGGCGGAATCTCAATACGGTGAGTCAGGCCGAACAGAACAGAATCCTCCAAGCCGGAGCACAGTTCCACCTCGCATTCGGCCTTCGTCGGCGCGTTCGCCCACAGTCAAAGACAGGCTGGATAGCCTGCTTTGCCTTTGTTCGGCTAACCGCATGGCAGCGGTATAGCACACGCCTTTATCACTTCACCAACGGAGTAATCGTGAGCTTCCGAATCTCCACCGGCCCATGATCGCCCTGTACGCTAAACGGCCCCGGCTGGGACTCGTCCCAGTCATGCGCCATCGCCGTCAGTCCCTCAATCACACCCTTATCAATCACCTTCTGCCCGTTGACAGTAATCGTCACAAAATGACCAACCAGCCGGATGTCATAAGTCTGCCATTCGCCCGGCGCCTTGCTCGCATTTACCGACGGCACAATCCGGCTATACAGCGCGCCAGTCCCATGCGACCCGGCCGGCTTACCGAAATCGTCAATAATCTGCACCTCATACCGCCCGCGCAGCCCCAATCCCCCATTCGAATGCGCGCCAATCTTGAACTCGCAATGCAACTCAAAATTCCAGAACTTCTCCGCCGAAACCAGGTTATTCGCCCCCGCGACGTTCTTCATAATCCCGTCTTCGATCTTCCATCCCAGCGGCTTCCCGGGAACCATCGCCGACCAGTTATTCAAGTCTTTTCCATTGAATAGCTCCACCGGCTTCCCCTTCTTCCACGAGTTATCGTCTTTGTCTTTCAAAACCGGCGCCCGCTTCCCCACAAACGCCGTTTTCTGCGGCTTTCCCTCAATAAAATGCTCCCCCACCAACTCCTTCCCCACTAACTTAGCCGAATAGACCAACTTAGCCGGCTGCGCCCCCTTCCGGTCAAAGGAAAAGGAAAGCACCCCATCCTTCACTGCCAGATTCTCAATGACATTCAGATCCCCGCCAAGCGCGCTGATAAAGGAGCCCGTCATCTTCCCCGACCCAGCCCCCTTCACCTCCAGCCACCACGCCCGCCGGTTGGCGCTATTCTCCACCCGGATATCCCACCGGCCATTCAAATCCTTATCCCCGGCCCAAGCCGCCACCGCCAACGAAAAAGCAAAAAGGAGTCGCATACCAGCAGTGTACCCCCAATTCGGTGCCACTCACTGTTATCCCCCTGATTCCCTCCCCATTCGCCGATAACCCCCGTGCAGTCAATCGATTGGGCGCATCTTCTCCGCCACCAAAAAAGGGGGGCACTCCCGTGACCCCCCACTTTTGACTCCCCCAATCGACATCCACTCCGCCACCCCCAACGAACGTGATATCGTAACGCCCATGCCATCCGCGCAAATCGCCCGCCGCCTGCGCCTCGCCGCCCAGGCGACGCCCATCTCCACCGGCCCCGACGCCATTAAAGCCGGTCGCCTCTGGCGCACCCCGCGCTTCTCCGTCGTCAAAATCACCACCGCCAACGGCCTTTCCGGCTACGGCGAATGTGCCCCCATCGAACAGTCCGAATTCGACGCCGCCCTCGCCAAAATCCAAGGCCGCCCCGCCACCAGCCGCGAAGTCATCCGAACCCTCATCACCGGCCCCGTCGAAACCGCCATCAACATGGCCCTCCTCGATATCACCGGCAAAATCGCCAAAGCCCCCATCTATCAGGTCCTCGGCGGCCCCACCCGCAACAAGGCCCGCGCCATGGCCCACC
>CAMATG010000205.1 GCA_945860645.1 Candidatus Sulfopaludibacter sp. SbA3
GGCTTCCGGCATCACCCAGTCCATCCCCGTCACCGGGAATTACACGATCGCCGCCGATGGCAGCGGCACCCTCACCCTCAATACCCAGATCGCCACCGAAGACGGCTCCGCCCCCGCCGTCAGCGCCGTCTACGAATTCCTCAGCGCCAAATCCACCGGCTTCCTCGCCATCCGTCGCGACACCGCCAACGCCGCCCTCGCCGAACTCATCCCCGCCTCGGCCGACACCGCCTTCACCGGCACCTTCGTCCTCTCCGATGAAGGCGCCAGCGCCTCCGGCCAGCAGATCGCCGAAATCGGCGTCCTCGTGCTCAAAGCCGATGGCTCCCTCGCCGGCAAACTCGTCGTCAAACGCGATAGCCTCAGCGAAACCAAAGCCGTCACCGGCAGCTACATCGCCGATGGCGCCGGCTTCGGTGCCCTGAAAATCGCCACTCCCTCCGCCGCCGATGAAGACGGCGGCGTCGTTCTCCAAACCACCACCTACGTCTTCCTCGTCTCGGCGAAAAAGGAGTGGTTCGCCCTCCGCACCGACAACTCCTTGCTCGGTCTCGCCCGCCTCTCTCCCCTCCAGTAACTACTTCACATCCGCCCGCTGCTCGATGCTGAACGCTTCAAGCAGCGGGTGCCGCACCACCGCCCGGAACTCCATCACATCGCCCGGCTTCCACGCCACCTCCGCCGTAAACCGCCCCGTCACCGTCCGCCGCACCAAAGCCGTCCGCGTAAAATTCCCCGCCCGCTCCGTCAGGTCCAACCCCTTCACCGACCGGTATTCAAACCCCACCTCCAGCGCTCCCTGGTTGCTCATGTTCTTCAACTCCGCCTCCAGCACCGCCACTTTCCGCGCCGCATCCCACCGCCACTTGGCCTCCGAAACCTCCGGCGCCGCAAACGCCGCCTGCGCCCCCGTAATCTTCAGCACCACCGGGTTCGGCCACTTCCGGTCGTTATACAACCGCTGCGCCCGCATCGCCCGCACGCGCAACCCATCCGCCCCCTGCGTCCACGTGGTTTTCGGCACCACCTTCGGCTGATACTCCAACACCTCATCGTTCTGCCCCAACACCTCCACCTTCCCACCCGGCGCCAACTTCACACTCCGCAGCAAAATATCTTTCCACTCTCCATACTTCCACCGCTCATTCGGCCGCACCGCCACATAAACCACATCGGCGTCCTTCTTCTTCGTGAACCAATAGGTCTCGTTCCCGTTCTTCTCGCTCGGCACAATCCACGGCCGCACCCCGTACACCATCTCTTGATTCACAAACATCCACAGCGCAATCTCCCGCAGCCGTTCCTCCTGCTCAATCGGTAACTCCCCGTCCGGCTTCGGCCCCACGTTCAACAGCAAATTCCCGCCCTTCGCCCGCGTCTCAATCAACAGCCCGATCAACTCCGTCCCGCTCTTATACACATCGTTCGTCGGCTTGTACTGCCACTGCGTCCCCATCGTGATGCAACTCTCCCACGGGCCCTCAATCCGCGACCCCGGTACATACTGCTCCGGCGTCGCAATCGCCCCGCGTGTCACCACGATGTTCGGCTGCATCTCCCACGCCAACTCACGCAACCCCTCCGCCGGCCCGTCGAAGAAGATCACGTCGATCGGCCCATAATTCCCCAACAACTCCCGCAGCTGCGCCTTGTCGAGATCCATCAAGCCAGGCACCGCCGCCGGCGCCACCTCCGGAATGTTCCGCTGAATCTTCCGGCCCAACTTATGCAAATGCAAAAAATCATCCGGCGAAAAGTAGTACCCCGGCGCGATGCCCTGTTCCCGGAACGCCGCCACCAACTCCCCGTTGATGTCCCGCTTAAACGGCGTCGATTGCAACCCGAACTCGGTCGTCTTCGACGGATACATCGTGAACCCGTTGTGGTGCTTCGTCGTGAAAACCACGTACTTGATCCCGGCCAGCTTCGCCAGCGCCGCCCAATCGGTCGGGTTGTACTTCCGCGGATTGAACGTCTTCGGCAACTCGCCGAAGTACCGGTCCCGATAATCCTTCGATGCCCCGGCCAGCGAATGGCTGATCACCGACCCCAGCTGGCTGTCCACGCTCCAATGAATAAACAGCCCGAACCCAACATCGCGGAACCACTCCATCCGTTCCGGCTTGTTGCCATTGCCGGCCATCGTTGGCGCGTTGTTCGTCTGCGCCGAAAGCGCGATCGAAAATGTGGCGAGTGCGGTGAGGAGTCGCATGGGATAATAGTGGTTCCAGTTTATCCCCATGAAAACCTGCTATTTCAACGCGTTCTCCGGCATCAGTGGCGATATGACTGTCGGCGCGTTGATCGACGCCGGTGCCGACGGCCCCGCCCTCCTCGACGGCCTCAACTCCCTCAACCTCGGCGCCACCTATTCCTACGAAAAAACCAAGCGCCGCGGCATCGCCGCCACCAAATTCCACGTCGACTTTCCTGAGCAGAAGGCCCACCGCCACCTGCCCCACATCTTCAAAATCATCGAAAATGCCACCCGGCTGAGCGACAAGACGAAGGAACGAGCCCAGGCCGTCTTCCACGCCCTCGGCCTCGCCGAAGCCAAGATGCACGCCCAGCCCCTCGAACGTGTCCACTTCCACGAAGTCGGCGCGGTCGATTCCATCTCCGACATCGTCGGCGCCTGCTATGCCCTCGAACTCCTTGGCATCGATGACATCGTCTGCTCCCCCGTCAACGTCGGCAGCGGCACCGTCGAAACCGAACACGGCACCCTCCCCGTGCCCGCCCCCGCCACCGCTGAGCTGCTGATGAATAAACCCATCTACTCCCAGGGCCCGGCCATGGAACTCACCACGCCCACCGGCGCCGCGATTGTCTCCGCCCTCGCCAGCGATTTCGGCGCCATGCCAGCCATGTCGATCATCGCCACCGGCTACGGCGCAGGCACCAAGGACTTCCCCATGCAGGCCAACGTCCTGCGCGCCGTCATCGGCACCCGTACCGGCGCCGTCGAATCCACCACCGTCAGCGTCCTCGAAGCCAATATCGACGATTCCACCCCGCAAATCCTCGGCTACGCCATGGACCGGCTCTTCGCCGCCGGCGCGCTCGACGTGACGATCCAGCCGCTGCTGATGAAGAAGAATCGCCCCGGCTCGCTGCTCTCCGTCATCGCCCGGCCCCAGGATCAGGAACCACTCGCCAAGATCATCCTCGAAGAGACCACCACGCTCGGCCTGCGCATCTACACCGCCGAACGCCGCGTCCAGTCCCGCAGTGAAATTACGGTCGAAACCCCCTACGGCAGCGTCAAAATGAAGGTAACCCCGCTGGGCGCCAGTCCCGAATACGACGACTGCCGCGCTCTCGCCGCCGCCCAAAACGTCCCCCTGAAAACGGTGCTCGCCGCCGCCCAGTTCGCGTATCTGAAAGAGTTCTAGGCCACCATGGAAAAGTTCTACATCACCACGCCGATTTACTACGTCAATGCTGCCCCGCACATTGGCCATACCTACACCACCATCGCCAGCGACGTCTACAAACGCTACAAGCGAATGCAGGGCTTCGACGCCCGCCTCACCACCGGCACCGACGAACACGGCCAGAAGATCGAGCGCAGCGCCAAGAAAGCCGGCAAGTCGCCGCAGGATTTCACCGACGCCATTGCCGCCGAGTTCAAGCAAACCTGGGACAACTTCCAGTTCGGCATCGACTTTTTCCAGCGCACCACCTCGCAGAGCCACGCCGAAAAAGTCCAGGAACTCTACAATCGCTGCAAGGCGAACGGCTACATCTACAAAAGTTCCTACACCGGCTACTATTCGGTGGTCCAGGAAGCCTTTGTCCAGGACGCCAAAGAAGGCGACGTCGATCCCGAAACCGGCCAGCCGCTCGAACTCGTCACCGAAGAAAACTGCTTCTTCAAACTCTCGGCCTTCACCGATAAGCTGATCGCCTTCCACGAAGAAAATCCGGACTTCCTCCAGCCCGAAACCCGCCGCAACGAAGTCCTCGCCTTCCTTAAACAGGAGGGCGGCCTGAAGGACCTCTCCATCAGCCGGACGACCATCAAATGGGGCATCCCCGTCCCCGACGAGCCGGATCACGTCTTCTACGTCTGGTTCGACGCGCTCACCACCTACATGTCCGCCGTCTCCGGCACCGAACTCTGGCCGGCCGACCTCCACATGATCGGCAAGGAAATCGTCCGCTTCCACGCCATCTACTGGCCCGCCTTCCTCTGGGCCGCCGATTGGCCCCTGCCCAAGAAAATCTTCGCCCACGGCTGGCTACTCTTCGACAACAACAAAATGTCGAAATCCCGCGGCAACATCGTCCGCCCCGAGCCGATTCGCCAAGCCATGGGCGCCGACGCGCTCCGTTATTACCTCCTCCGCGAAATCGTCTTCGGCTCCGATGGCAACTTTGCCTACGACGCGATGATCACCCGCTACAATGCCGATCTCGCCAACGGCCTCGGCAACCTCGCCAGCCGCACGTTGAGCATGATCCACCAGTACCGCGGCGGCACCGTCAAAACCGCCAGCGGTGCGCAGGCCCTCCCCGTCTCCAACACCATCTCCGCCGCCATCGAGGGCTACGAAAAGCTCGACTTCTCCAAGGCCCTCGAAAGCATCTGGGGCCTCATCAGCGCCGCCGACAAGTACATCGTTGAACAGGCGCCCTGGAAACTCGCCAAGGACCCCGCCGCCGCCGACCAGCTCGATGCGGTCCTGTCCAACGTCTACGACGCCCTCCGCGTCGTCACCGTCCTCGCAGCCCCCGTCCTGCCTGATTCCTGCGCCCGCATCTGGAAACTCCTGGGCTTCACCACCCCGGTCGAATCCGAACTCCTCGGCGCGCTCGAAGACGCCCCCGCCGCCGAAACCCGCTCCATCCCGCCGGTCGAACCGGTCTTCCCCCGCCTGGACATGAAAGTGACCGTCGATAAATTGAACGACCTTGAACAGCAGGAAGCCGCCCGCCAGGCCATTATCCTCGGCAAAACCGCCGAAGAACCCAAGCCCGCCGTCGACGAAGGCACCGCCATCCCGCTCGCCCCCGAAATCACCATCGACGATTTTGTGAAGGTCGATCTCCGCGTCGGCGAAGTGAAGTTCGCCGAACGTGTCAAAGGCGCCGACAAGCTCCTCCACCTCAAAGTCGACATCGGCGAACCCGAACCGCGCACCATCGTCGCCGGCATCGCTCTCGCCTACGAGCCCGAAACGCTGGTCGGCCGCAAGGTCGTCATCGTGGCCAACCTCGCCCCCCGCAAGCTCCGGGGCCTGGAAAGCCGCGGCATGATCGTCGCCGCCTCGCTCGACGGCGGCAAGCCCGTCCTCGCGGGCTTCCTGGAGCACGTCCCCATCGGCGCGCGGCTCAAATAATGTGGATCGATTCCCACTGTCACCTCGACGGTCACCGCTTCGATGAAGATCGCGAAGCGGTGATCGCGCGGGCGCTCGCCGCCGGCGTCACCAAAATGCTCGGCATCGGCACCGGCGATGGGCCCCCCGATCTCGACGTCGCCATCCGCCTCGCCGAAAAATACCCCCTCCTCTGGGCCAGCGCCGGCGTCCACCCGCACGACGCGGCCAAGTGGACGCCCGACTGCGGCCCCACCCTCCGCGACCGCATGGCCCACCCCCGCGTCGTCGCCCTCGGCGAAATCGGCCTGGACTACCACTACGATTTCTCCCCCCGCGACGTCCAGCAGCGCGTCTTCATCGAACAGATGGAAATCGCCGTCGAAACCGGCAAGCCCATCCTTATCCACACCCGCGAAGCCTGGGACGATACATTCGCCCTCATCGAAAAGCACTGGGCCCCCTCGGGCCTCCCCGGCGTCATGCACTGTTTCACCGGTGGCCCCGCAGAAGCCGAACGGTCGCTCGCCCTCGGCTTCACCATCAGCTTTTCCGGCGTTGTCACCTACCCGAAGGCTCCCGAAGTTCGCGAAGCCGCCAAAATCACACCTCTCGATCGCATCCTGGTCGAAACCGATTGCCCCTACCTCGCCCCCGTCCCCTTCCGCGGAAAACGAAACGAACCGGCCTATGTCGTCCACACCGGGGAGATGCTGGCCGCCCACCTCGGACTCGACCCCGCCGAACTGGCTCGCAGAACCAGTGAGAATTTCACACGTCTTTTCCCCGCGACGGCATCTGAGTAGGTAGAAAGACTTGCTGACTGCGATACACTGGGATTTTTCATGGGAATGAGCCGTATTGGTCAAGCCTTAACGGCCCGCGAGATCCTTAACCTCGTCGACAAGGATATGCGCCGGGTAGAAGAGGTCATGCGCCTGGAGTCGGTCGCTTCAGTAGAAGCGATTTCGGCTATCAATAAGCATATTCAGGCGAGCGGCGGCAAACGCCTCCGCCCCACTCTGGTGTTGCTGTCCACGCAGCTCTTCGCCCCCCTCACCGACACCGCCATCGCCATGGCCGCCGTCGTCGAGATGATCCACACCGCCACCCTGGTCCACGACGACGTCATCGACGCCGCCGAAACCCGCCGCGGCAAGCCTTCCACCAACGCGCTCTGGGGCAACCAAACCTCCGTGCTCTCCGGCGACTGGCTCTACATGCAGGCCTTCCAGGTGGCCGTCCGCGCCCGCAATTTCCGCATTCTCGATCTGCTGATCGGCCTCACCCAGCTCATGGTCGAAGGCGAACTGCTCCAGCTGGAGCGTCTCGGCCGCATCAACATCAGCGAAACGGACTACATGGAACTGGTGGACCGCAAAACCGCAAGCCTGTTCAGCATCTGCGCCCGCCTCGGCGCCATGACCGGCGGCGCCAGCGAAGCCGACGAAGCCCGCCTCGGCGAATTCGCCTGGAACCTCGGCATCGCCTTCCAACTCGTCGACGACGTCCTCGATTTCACCTCTCGCGAAAAGATTCTCGGTAAACCGGTCGGCAACGACCTCCGGGAAGGGAAGGTCACCCTCCCTCTCGTCTACGCCCTCCAGGACGCAACCCCTGTTGAACGCGAAAAGATCGCCACCGTTCTCCGCGAACAGGACTACAAGAGCGTCACCTTCGACGAGATCACCGGCATCCTGAAAAAGTACAAGGGCATCGAACGCGCCATGGAGCGCGCCCAGCACTTCACCGAACGCGCCCGCACGCTGATCAGCGATTTCCCCGATTCCCCTTACCAACGCGCCCTCTTCAGCGTTACCGAACTGGTCACCGCCCGCGACCACTAATCCGCCGCGCCCGTGATTCAGGCCCCATCCACTCACGCAGCGACCAACCCCACGGGGACACCCGCGGGCCGAAGCGCGTAGCGCGCAGGCCGGGTGTCCCCCGACGCCGCATGCGCCCGCGAATCAGCGATTTCCCCGATGTCCCCAGACGCCAGCCGCGCCCGCGAACCCTAAGTCCCCGACTCGCCCATCCGCGCCCGCGCCCACAACTGCTCCTCAAACGAGTAGTCCGGCGACACCCGTTGCCCCGACGCCTTCCACCACTTGTGCGATTCCTTCAACCCCACCGCGAAATCGGTCGGCTTGAACTTCAATATCCGCTGCGCCTTCGCAATCATCATCGTAATCGGCGGCAGGTCATAGTACAGCCCGAAATACAACTTCGGTCCCATCGGGTGCCCGCCCATCCGGAAAATCAACTCGCGCGGCATCCGGATAATTTGCGCCGTCTTCGCCGCCGGCTTGCCCGCGGCCTCCGCCAGAGCCGCCAGCAGATCGGCCTGCGTCGTCGACCGCGCGTTGGCAACGTTAAACGCATGGCCAACGGCGCCATGCTCCTCCATCGCCGCTGTGCAAGCCGCCACCACGTCGTGCACATAGGCGAACTGCATCAACCGCCGCCCGTCTCCCGGCAGAATCCAAGGCTTGGCATCCCGCAGCCTGTCCCAGAAAAACTGCTCCCGGTAGTACGGATTCCCCGGTCCATAAACGAACGGAGGCCGCAGCGTCACCGCCGGAAACCCGTAGCGCTGGTGCAACCGGAACAGCACCCGCTCACTCATCGCCTTGTTACGCGCGTATAAGTCCGGATGGTCGTCGGCCACCAACCCGTCGCCCTCGTAATGGTTCAGCCCGCCGCCATACGCCGCCACGCTGGAGATAAACACATACCGGTGCAACTTATCGCCGCACGCCCGTGCCGTAGCCTCCACCTGCGCCGATGTCGTCCCGCGCTCCCAGTCGTAGACGTTGTCAAAAACAACGTCAAACCCCTTGCCCGCGATCGCCTTCGCAAACCCCGCCGCATCGTTCCGGTCCGCCACCAGTTCGCGCACCTTCGCACCCAGGTCGTGACCCGGTTTACGATGGAGAATCGTGACCTCGTGCCCGTCCTTCACCAACCGGGAAACAAGGTTCCGGCCGATGAATAGCGTGCCGCCAATCACCAGTACTTTTCTTCGCGGACCCAATGTAGATAACTCCAGCGGATGCGCTAGGCCCGCCCTGAAACGACTACTTGATATACTAACATCCGGATGTCGAATCGCGGCAATGCGGCAGCCTCAACGCAAATACTGACGGCCCTCATCGTCGACGACGAAGCGCTCGCCCGCGACGAACTGGCCTATCTCCTCAAAGACTTCCCGGAAGTCGAAGTCGCCGCCACCGCCGCCAACGGCCTCGAAGCCATCGAACTCATCGAAGACATCGAACCCGACCTCGTATTCCTCGACGTCCAGATGCCCGGCCTCGACGGCCTCGGCGTCATCCGCCGCCTCCGCGAAAAAGACGCCCCGCTCCCCTATTTCATCCTCGCCACGGCCTTCGATAACTACGCCGTCGAAGCCTTCCAGGTCGAGGCGTTCGACTATCTCCTCAAACCCGTCGAAAAGGAACGCCTCGCCGCCACGCTCGACCGCGCCCGCCGCGCCATCGCCTCCCGCCCCGCCCGCCTCGACGCCACCGAACCCGACCTCCCTCGCCCCCCCGGCGGCTACAAAACCAAAGTCCTCGTCCGCCGCGACAACCGCAACTGGATCGTCGACGCCAACGAAATCATCTACGCCACCATCGATGACGGCCTCATCACGGTTGTCACCCCCACCCTCGAAGGCGAGTCAACGTACAAAACCATCGAGGAACTCCAATCCAGCCTCGACCCCGAACAGTTCTGGCGCGTCCACCGTTCCTGGC
>CAMATG010000206.1 GCA_945860645.1 Candidatus Sulfopaludibacter sp. SbA3
CGGGGCGCTGGTTCAAATCCAAGCAGGGCGATTTGACACCGTTTGGCCAGGGCTTGCCGGGGTTCGGCAATATCGCCAACCGGCAGAAGGATTCGGGCAACGTGACGTATACGCATCTGTTTTCGGGCACGCAGGTGCTGGAAGCGCGCTTTGGATTCGATGATTCCTCGCAGTTCCTGCAGATGCAGAACGCCGATGCGCCGACGGGCGTGGGCCTGAAGCCGCTGGGGGTGACCAACCTGGACGGCATGCCGCGCATCAACATCACGAACTACGTCCAGTTCGGCAATCAGGCGAACTGGTCGGACTTCATCAAGCGCTACACGGGCGGGGCGACGATGACGTGGATCCGCGGGAAGCACAACATCAAGTACGGCGTGGAGAGCCAGGTTGCCGATTACAACCCGAAGAACGCCCAGGTGAGCCGGGGACTGTGGCAGTACAACGGGCAGGCGTCGGGCGATGAGTATGCGGACTTCCTGCTGAGCCACGCGCGATTGAAGCAGTTCAGCGCGCCCGGCGGGGGCGGCGAGTTGAAAATGCGGGACAACCTGATGTCGGGGTTCGTCAACGACGACTGGAAGGTGAACCAGAAGCTGACGATTAACTGGGGCGCGCGGTATGAGTATCACTTCCAGCCGGCTGCCTACAATCTTGGTATGGTGAACTGGTGGCCGGAGAACTATAAGGGCGTTGGGACGCTGGAGGGTTCGGGCATCGTGCAGGGCGGCGTAAACGGAGTTCCGAAGGCGACGGTGAATAACGACGGCAACAACATTGCACCGCGCATCGGTATCGCCTACCGGGTGACCGATACGTTTGTTATGCGCGTGGGCGCCGGACTGTACTACGACACACGGACGGGCCAGATTGCGCAGCAGGCGTTCAACAATCCGCCGACGTCGACGCAGGTGGAAGCCGATTGTTCCGCGCCCGGGACGCCTTGCCGGCTGAACACGCCGGACAACTGGACCTATCTGGACCCCGGTTACGACGCGAGCCGGATCCCGTTCCCGACGCGGACCACGGATCAATTCCAGATCTGGGGCACGGAGCGGAACACGAAGATGGACAACGCATGGCAGTACAATTTCAGCCTGCAGAAACAGCTTCGGGGGAACGTGCTGATTGAATCGGCGTATGTGGGGACGAAAGGCACGAACCTGATGGCGCGGCGGAACTTCAACCCCCTTATCCCGCAGGCCAACGGGACGACGGCGCGGCTCTATCCGGGATTCGGGACGCTGCTGGTGACGGCGCAGAACGGCTCCTCCAGCTATCATTCCTTCCAGACCACGGTGAAGAAACGCAGCAAGTACACGACGTTGCAAGGCGCCTACACCTGGGGCAAAACGCTGGGCAACGGCGACGATGGCGCCCGGTTCTTCACGAGCATGTTCCCG
Organism: Candidatus Sulfopaludibacter sp. SbA3; assembly: GCA_945860645.1. GTDB lineage: Bacteria > Acidobacteriota > Terriglobia > Bryobacterales > Bryobacteraceae. The sequence goes on from CAMATG010000206.1 coordinate 1,404, forward strand.
ACGCCGTGGAACGATTTCAGCCGGGCCAAGGGGCCGGCCAACTTCGACCGGACGCATCGATTCACGCTGGTGTTCAATCAGGATCTGCCCAACATGTTCAATGGCGGGGCCGGTAAGTTCCTGTTGAACAACTGGTCGTTGAACGGCTTCCTGGTGATGCAGACCGGCACGCCGATCACGGTCTTCAATCGTGACTCCGGCCAGGGGTTGGGCGGCATTGCGACGGATCCCGCCGGGGCGTTCTTCGCCAACGTGAACGCCGGGGTGAATCTGGTTTCCGACGGCGATCTGAAATCGAAGCTGCGCACCTACATCAACCCGAACGCTTTCGTCCGCGCTCCGCGCGGCACGTACGGCAACTCCGGGCGGGGCATGTTCCGCGGTCCGGGGCAGTCCACGGTCGACTTCTCCATCTTCAAGGACTTCAAGTTCGGTGAACGGTTCAACACGCAGTTCCGTACCGAAATGTTCAACGTCCTGAACAAAGCGAACTTTGGCAACCCCGGCAACAACATCGACAACGCCGGCTACGGCCAGATCACTTCCACGTCCGTCAATGCGCGTCTGATCCAGGCGGCGTTGAAGTTCACGTTCTGATATGCGGGTATTGCTGCTGCTCCTGGCGCCCGTATTGATCCACGCGCAAGGGATGGGCAGCGGCAAGCGCCCGTTGACACCAAAACCAGGGGGGCGGACGACGAGTCCGCCCCCTTTCACGTTCCGGGATGTGGGCGGGCTGAGCGGCAAGCACCAATATGGAGACGGCTCGTCGCGCTATATTCTGTCGATGACGGGCAACGGCGTTGCTGTTGTGGACTTCAATAACGACGGGCATCCCGACCTGCTTTTCAACGACGGGAAGGCGCCGGTGCTTTACAAGAACCTGGGCGCGGCGAAGTTTGAAAACGCAACGGCGGCGAGCGGACTGGCGGCGCGGGCCTGGGGCCAAGGGGTTTGCGCCGGAGACATCGACAATGACGGCTGGACGGACGTGCTGCTGACCTATTACGGCCCCAGCCGGCTTTATCGCAACAACAAAGGCAAGTTCGACGCCCTTCCCTTCCCCGAGTCCGGCAACCGGTTTTCGACGTCGTGCGCGTTCCTTGATTACGACCGCGATGGGCTGCTGGACGTGGTGGTTTCCAACTACGTCGCCTTCGAACTGGGCAATGCGCAGAGGCCGGGGGCGACGAAGTACTGCACGTGGGAGGGCTTGGAAGTATTCTGCGGACCGCGCGGATTCCCGACGGACCGGCCGCAGCTTTTTCACAACCTGGGCGAGGGGCGGTTTGAAGATGTCTCAGCGCGGGGGTTGCAGGGCATCACGGGCCTGCACTATGGCCTGGGGGTGGCGGTTGGAGATTTCGATGGCGACGGGTGGCCGGACATCTACATTGCGTGTGACTCGACGCCGGGCCTGCTACTGCGGAACAACAAGGACGGCACGTTCCGGGATGTGGCGGTGGAGGCCGGGGCGGCGTATGGGGCCGATGGGGAGGAGCTGGGGTCGATGGGCGTGGCGGCGGTCGACGTCGACGGGGATGGGCGCCTGGATATTGTGAAGTCCAATTTCATCAACGAGACGCCGAGCGTGTATCGGAACCTGGGGGATTGGTTTTTCGTGGACGCGACGCAGGAGTCCGGCGTGGGGGCGGATAGCTCCGCGGTGGGATGGGGCGTGGGCGTGACGGATCTGGACCAGGATGGGCGGCCGGATTTTGTGATTGCGAACGGGCACATTTACCCGGAATTGGGCACGAAGTACCGGCAACCGCGATCGGTGTATTGGAACCGGGGCGGGACGTTTTCCGTGGGGCGGCCGGGTGTGGCAGCGGCTTCGCGCGGGCTTGCGGTTGCGGATCTGGATGGCGACGGGCGGGAAGAGCTGATCGTCGCCCATATGAATGCGGCGCCTTCGGTGCTGCAGGTGGAGGGCCCGCGCGGGAAGGGCTTCGGGATGCGGCTTACGGGGACGAAGTCGAATCGAAGCGCGATTGGCGCCCGGGTGACGGCGGGGAAACAGATGAAAGAGGTGACCAGCGGCGGGAGCTACGCATCGCAGAGCGACTTCACGCTGCACTTCGCCGGGGACGCGGCAGAGGTGGAGATCCGCTGGCCGAGCGGGGCGATTGAGAAGCTGGGCGCGCTGCAGGCGGGGGCGCTGTATTCCGTGAAGGAGGGGGCCGGGGTGGTGGGCCGGGAACCATGGCGCTAATCCTGGCGTTCTATTTCTATTTCGCCGCGACGGGCGAGGAGCTGTTTCAGCGCGGGGTGCAGGCGCTGAAGCAGAACGACAATCAGGCGGCGAGGATCGCTTTGGAAGAGGCGGTGAAACTGGCACCGCGGGAGCCGCTGATCTGGCTGGCGGTGGCGGAGGCGCGGCTGCGCGGTAATGATGCGGCGGGGGCGGCGGGGGCGGTGCTGCAGGCGTCGAGGCTGGCGCCGTCGGATCCGACGATCGCCAAGGGGCGGGAGATGTTTCAGCGGCGGCTGGTGGCGCATGGGCGGCGCTTGCTGGACAATCGCGACGAGAAGCAGGCGGAGGCGGTGTTGCGGGAAGCGCAGAGAATCAACGCCCGGGACGCGGAACTGCACCGGCTGCTGGGCGTGGCGTTGTATGCGCAGGGGCGGAACGAGGCGGCGATCGACAGCTTTCTGACGGCGATTGACCTTGCCCCGAACGATGAGGCGCTGTATGCGGGGCTGGAGACGCTGCTGCCTAATGAGAGCCGCCGCGTGGCGATTGAGACGCGGTTGAAGCGGTTCGCGGCGAAGTCGCCGCTGGGCACCTACCTTTTGGGTCTTTCGACGGGCAATCCTGTTTTTTTCGAGACGGCGCTTCGGGCGGACCCGAAGTTCTGGCCGGCGGCGTTCGCGCTGCATAAGTCCGTGGGGCCGGCGCGGGCGCTGGAACTGCTGGAGCAGGTGGTGAGCCAGAACCCGGAGTATGCTCCGGCGCATTACGCGCTGGCGCAACTCTACGCCAGGCAGGGCGACCGGGAGAAGGCGCTGGCGGCGCGGAAGCGGCATCACGAGCTGACGGCGGAGGGGAAGTAGGGCTGGGGTGTAGTGTGACGGCCGGCGGTCATTTGACTGGCGGCGATGCTGCCCCCGGTTCCGGCCGCGGATAGGGCCTTATCCTTTTCGACCCATCAGCAGCCAGATGACAAGCACTACCAGCAATAGACCGCCGATGCCACCTCCCACTGTCGGGCCGCCATAGTAGTAGCCTCCGCCCCCGCCAAAGACCAACAGAAGCAACAAAACGATCAGAATCATATTCATGTGGCACGCTCCAATTTCTTTCGCGAGCTAGCGCTCGCTGCTTATGGGTATGCACGCCGCTGGCCAGTTGGGAGCCCTATTTGGCGTGGGCCGTTTCCTTTGGCCGGGCCAATCCCATGGACTACGGAATGGTATGCAAAAGGGGTTCACACGAAGACCACGGCCGGACGCGCCGGGGATGGCGGGGCCGAACTATGTTACGCCGGGCGGATTGCAGCGGCTGAGGGACGAGAGCCGGTTTCTGCTGACGCGGGAGCGGCCGGCGGTGACGGAGGTGGTGGATCCGGTATTGGCATTGTCAGAGCCAACGGGGCGGCTCTGGCGCGACGGCATATCAGCTGGACAGCGCGGGATTGCCGGGCGGTCCGAGGTCCCCTGCAACCGGGAGGATCGTGGGTCGAAGCGCATCCATTAAATGCGGGACACGATGTGGACAGGGCCCAGAAAGTTTTGATAAGGTACCCACAAGTAGAGGGGTAAACTTAATGTTTCAGAAGCGCGTGTTCGCACTGCTGCTTTGCACGTTGGCGTTGATAACGCCAGCGGCCGCGCAGGTGCTAAAAGGCCAGATTTTAGGAACAATCACCGATCAATCCGGCGGGGTGGTGCCGGGGGTGAAGATCTCGATCACCGAGACAAGAACGAACTTTCAGAGAAGTTCGGAGACGAATGAGGGCGGGAGCTTTGTCTTCGTCAATTTGGATCCGGGCGACTACAAAGTAGAAGCCGAAAAGCAGGGATTCAGCAAGACGCTGCGCAGCGGCATTGACCTGCAGCCGAACACGACAGCGCGTGTGAATTTTGAGTTGGTACCGGGCGCGGTGACGCAGACGGTGGACGTGAGCGCGACCGCGGCGCCGCTGCTGCAGACGGACCGCGCGGACACGGGCGGCAAGATTGAGGCGGCACAGCTGATCAACATGCCAATGCTTTATAACCGGAACTACCAGAGCCTTCTGGTGCTGGTGCCTGGCGTTGGGAAACCGTTCCGGCCGCACTCGGAGTTTTATAACTCGCAGGACTCGCTGTCGGTACGCGTCAACGGGCAGGGGCGGCAGTTCAACAATTTCCAGATTGAAGGAATCGAGAACAAGATCGACAACGGGAACCTGACGGCGCTGGTGCCGCCGGCGGAAGCGATTCAGACGGTAGACGTATCGACATCGAACTTCGATCCGGAGTTTGGGAACGCGGGCGGCGCGGTGACGAATGTGACGCTGAAGAGCGGTTCGAATGACTTCCATGGGAGTTTGTTTGAGTTTCACCGGAACGAGAACATTCAGGCGCGGAACACGTTTGCGGTGACGAAGGCGCCGACGGTCTACAACCAGTTTGGCGGTACGTTAGGCGGACGGATTGTGCGGGACAAGCTGTTCTTCTTCGGCGATTACCAGGGGAGCCGGGATCATTTGGGCCAGGTGAACCGGGGTGGATTACCCGGGGCGACGTTCCGGACGGGAAATCTGGCGGCAGGCGGATCGACGATCTACGACCCGCTCACGGGGACAGCGGCGGGCGGAGGGCGGACGGCGTTCGCGGGTAACATCATCCCGGCGAGCCGGATCAGCCCGATCGCGAGGCGGATCCTTGGTTTTGTGCCGGAGCCGAACATCGCGGCGGCCGAAGGCCAGGTGAATTATCAGCAGAACAACGTGCGTATTAAGACGCTGGACCAGGCCGATTCCAAAGTGGATTGGGTGATCGGGAGCAACGACCGGATCGCGGTGCGGTACAGCATTCAGAAGGCGAACGTGATTGACCACGGCCTGTTTGGGCCTGGGGGGATTTATGGCGGATTCCGGAATGGCGGATTTGGCGCGAGCGGCCCAGCGCGGACGCAGAGCGCCGGAATCAACTATTCCAAAGTGCTGACGCCGACGCTGGTTTGGGAGTCGCGTGTGGGTGTGGTGCGGAACCGGAACGACGCATTGGCTTCGGACACGGGCAAGAACACTTCCGAGGAGATTGGGATTCGCGGGGCCAATCTGGACACGTGGACGAGCGGATTGTCGGAGATCCGGATCAACGGATACGCCGCGCCGCTGGTAGGTTTTTCGCCCAGTCTTCCGTGGGCGCGAAGCGTAACGTCGTTTGGCATTGTGAACAACTTCTCCAAGACGTTTTCCAAGCACATCCTTCGTTTCGGCGTGGATATTCGGCGAGAGCGGAACGACTTGCTGCAGACGCAGACTTTTAACCCGCGCGGCCGATTCGAATACAACCCGGGGCAGACCGGGGACGTGGCCGATACGCGGCGGAATTTCGCAAATTCGTTCGCGGCGTTCCTGCTGGACGTACCCAGCCAGAGCGGCCGCGATTTGCCGTTCGTTTTCCCGGCGCGCCGGGAGTTGACCTGGAATTTCTACATCCAGGATAAGTGGCAGGTGAGTTCGAAGTTGACGGTCGACTTCGGCGTGCGTTTGGAACGGGAACGGGGCAGCCAACCGCGGTTCGCGGGAGGCTACTCGAATTACAATCCGGCGAACAACACGCTGGAACTGGCCGGATTGGGCAACATCCCTTTGAACATCGCGCAGGCGAACAACAACTGGGGTCCAAGGCTGGGTATCGCTTACCGTTTCAACGACAAAACGGTAGTGCGTACGGGATTCGGAATCAGCTTCTTCCCGCGACGAATGGGGCAGTTCAACTTCCCGATTCTGCAGAACAACGGATTCCCGTCGGCGAACGCATTCGTGCCGGCGGCCGTGACGATGACGACCGGATTCCCGCCGTTTTCGCCGTTCGTGCTCCCCTCGAATGGCGTCATCGAGAACGCGCCGCTATCGAACGGCTACAACATTACGCCGTACGACCTGGCGAGCCCCTATGTGCAGAGCTGGAATCTGGCGGTGCAACGGGCGTTGCCGTGGAAGTTTGCCCTGGATGTGGCGTACGTGGGCAACAAGGGTGTGAATAACCAGTCGAGCATTAACATCAATGCGTCGATGATACCTGGGTCGGGGAACAATGGGCGCCCGCTGTTCCAGCGGTTCCGGCGGGCGACGGATACGTCGATGCCGGTCGGCACGTCCACCTGGTACAACGGGCTACAGTTGAAACTGGACCGGAAGGTCGGCGACGGGTTCTTCATCACCACGGCCTACACGTTCAGCAAGGGCCTGAACTACACCGAGGACGACGGTGGATTGGCGATCAACCTCAACGTGGGTTTGAACAAGGCCCGGATGAATGACAACCGCACGCATGTCTTCACGCAGAGCTACATGTGGTCGCTGCCGTTTGGGAAGGGCAAGAAGTGGGCGACCAGCGGCGCGGCGAATTGGCTGGCTGGCGGATGGCAGATCCAGGGCCTTTTCAGCGCGATGACGGGGACCTGGTTCTCGCCTTCGGTATCGGGTATCGTGAATGCTCCCGGGAACGCCGACCGGCCGAACTTTGTCGCGCCAGTCAAGATTCTGGGCAACACGGGGCCTGGGCAGAAGTACTTTGACCCGGCATCGTTCGCGACGCCGGCCCAGAACACGCTCGGCAATGCGGGGCGGAATATTATTCAGGGCCCTGGAATCGGCAACTTCGACGCGGCACTGCACCGGAACTTCCAGATTAAGGAACGGATGCAGTTGGCGTTGCGGATTGAGGCGTTCAACTCGACCAACACGGCGCACTATAACAACCCGAACGGGAATGCACAGTCGCCGCAGTTTGGGGAAATCAACGGGGCCGAGCAGGATCAGCGGCAGTTCCAGATCGGGTTGACTCTGCGGTTCTAGTTTTCTTGCATTCGGCGTTCAAAGGCCCGTTCCTCGTTTGACGAGGGACGGGCTTTTCCTTTGACTTTCAGCATTTCGTGGCGCACTTCGGTCAGGGTTGTTTGGCGTGTCTTTTTGAGGGCCGGGCGATTGAAAACGCCTGTGCGCTTTATGTCGTCGATCCGTCTGGCCGTTCAGGTGGAGATGACGCGGTGGAACGCCGGTTACATGTCTATCCGCCGTTCGCGGAGGGCGGCCTTTCCAGACCGCCGCGACTGAACAGCACGTGTCGAATCAGCATCCGCAATGCTGCCGAACCACTTTATAATCCTTCTTCGTGGTGTTCTTGCAGTCCTTGTAACGGACATAGCGGATGAAAGTGGACTGCTGCTTGACGAGGCACAGATAGATGGTCTGTTTGCAGTATGGAGAGCCGTCTTGCCGCCATGGGCCCCAACCGCTGCAGCCGAACAAACGGGCTGGCTTCGGGGGCGTGTTGCCTTCGCCGCCAAGGTAGTAAACGAAAGGGGCAGCCCCATCGGCCGAACGTTCAACAATCATTTAAGAATGCACAGGGCGTTCCCCCGCCGCCGGCCGGAGTGGGATCACGGTGACCGTGCCTGCCCGCCCGGTGAGCACCCGGGCGTTTGCGATATCGACCACGGCGCCCTC
>CAMATG010000207.1 GCA_945860645.1 Candidatus Sulfopaludibacter sp. SbA3
AGCATGTGGAAGCGCGGGCTGTCGAAGAACACGCCATATCCCGCGCGGACGCTGGTCTTCGTGGAGCCGCCGGGGCGCCAGGCGAGGCCGAGACGCGGGGCCATGTTGTTCCAATCGGTATCGGTACCGCCGCGCTGGACGCCGGGATCGCCGACGTAGAGCAAGCCGGCCGGGGCGGAGGGGAAGACCTTTGACTGTTGACCCGGGCGGAAAACGGTGAGTTCGTCGTTGGTGGCGTAGAAGGGCAGGTAGGGCTCCCATCGCATGCCGGTGCTGAGCGTCAGGTTTTTGGTGAGCTTGATATCGTCCTGGAAATAGAAGGACGGGGCGTGGTTGGCGTTGCGGTTGAGGCGGAGCGAGCCTTGGGTCATGGCGGACGGACGGCCGAGGAGGAAGTCGGCGAAGGACTCATTGGAGAAGCGGCCGTCGAAGGTGAACTGCGGGTCGATGCCGTTGCCGGTGACGCGGTCGGAAAAGCTGTAGCGGTATTCACCGCCGAACTTGATCTGGTGCCGGCCGCGGATCCAGGAGAGGCTGTAGGTGGCCTGGTAGGTGCGGCGATCGATGGTGACCAGGTTGTCCTGGGCGAGGTTCCAGTAGCCGTTGACGGCGCCGCGGTAGAGCGGGACGAGCTTGAGGCCAGCGGTCTCCGGAGCGCCGCGGTTGATCTTGACGCCGAGGTCGGCGAAGCCGATTCCGTCTCCAGGACCGACGGGTAGCGGGCCGCGCGTGATCTTGGTTTGATTGGCGGTGAACTGGCCGGAGCCGAGCAGGCCGGGGGAGATGGTCCAGGTGTGCTGGCCCTGGATGTTGTAGCTGTTGAAACTGTTTTCGGCGTGGAGGACGGGGAGGCCGGCGGTGTTGGATTCGAAACTCTTGCTGTAGAACACACGGCCGGTGAGGCGCTGGGCGGAGTTGAGCTGGTGGTCGGCACGGCCGATGTACTGGTTGGCGTCCTGGAGATTGGGGCGGTTGAAGATGAAGCGGTTGTTGGCGGCGTTGGGGAGTGGGATGGAGAGCTTGGTGAGGAAGTTGAGGGAGGCGGGGTCGAATCGGGACGAGGGGATCTGGCCGCCGGGGAAGGGCTGATTGGTGGAGGGGTCGTTGGGGAACCGCGCGAAGGCGCCGAAGTTGCCGGAGCGCATGGCGGCGGTGGGCACGGTGAGGCCGGAGAAGGTGGCGCCGGAACGCTCCCGCATTCCTTCGTAAGAGCCGAAGAAGAACGTGCGATCGCGAATGACAGGGCCCCCGGCGGAACCGCCGAACTGGTTGCGGCGGAGCTTGCCTTTTTCGAGCCCGAAGAAGCTGCGGGAGTCCATCACGTCGTTTCGCAGAAACTCATAGGCGGAGCCATGGAATTTGTTGGTACCGGACTTGGTGACGGCGTTGATGATGGCGCCGGAGTTGCGGCCGTATTCGGCGGAGAAGTTATTGGTCTGGACGCTGAACTCTTCGAGGGAATCGGGGTTGGGGAGGATGGCGGCGGTGTTGAGCTGGGGGTCGTTGTTGTCGCCGCCGTCGAGCAGGTAGTTGTTGGCGGTGCCGCGCGCGCCGTTGACGGAGATTCCGCCATTCTGGCCGAGGCCATTGTTTCCGCCGCCCGGGACGGCGCCGGGGAGGAGGCGAACCAGTTGCAGCGCGTTGCGGCCGTTCAATGGGAGTTCGGTGATGCGGCGTTCGTCGATGATCTCTTTCAATGTGGCACCGACCGTTTCCACTTGCGAGACGGAGCCTCCGACGGTGATGGATTCCGAGACCTGCCCCAATTCGAGCATGGCCTGGACCTGGCGCGTGGCGTCGGCATCGAGCCGGAAGGACTGGGAGCGGAAGGGGCGAAAGCCGTCGCGGGTGACCTCCACGCGGTACTCGCCGATCGGGAGCTGCGGAAGGGTGAAGCGGCCATCGGTGTCGGAGACGGCGGCGGAGACGAGGCCGGTGCCTTCGTTGACCGCGCGTACGGCGGCGCCGGGGACTACGGAGCCGGACTTGTCCTGGACCGATCCGGTGATCTGCCCGCCGGACTGGGCGAGGGCGGTTGCAATTGCAGCGACTGCGAACAGGGAGCGCATCATTGGGGATGAGTATATAGATTTTGGCACCCGATTTGGCATGTTACCCTCACAACAAATGACTCGTGCCATGTTGTTTTTCTTGTCCACCGTTCTGTTGTTTGCGCAGCCGAAGGCGATTGATTGGGCGCAGGTGGAGCAGGAAACGCTGCGCCACTTCACGGCGCTGGTGAAGATTGACTCGACAGATCCCGGCGGGAGTGAGAAGCCGGTGGTGGACTATTTGAAATCGGTGCTGGATAAAGAGGGCATCGAGACGAAGGTGTTTACGCGGACGAACCTGGCCGATCCGTCGCGGGTGCGGCCGAACCTGATTGCGCGGCTGAAGGGCAACGGGAAGAAGAAGCCGTTGCTGATTGTGGGCCACACCGATACGGTGAACGTGGACGCGAAGAAGTGGAAGCACGGGCCGTTTTCGGCCCATCGCGAGGGCGGGCATATCTATGGCCGCGGGACGGTGGATGACAAAGACAATCTGACGGGCGCGTTGATGTCGATTATTCTGGCGAAGCGGTCGGGGCTGGCGTTGGACCGCGATGTGATCTTCCTGGCCGAGGCCGGGGAAGAGGGCGCGACGTCGATTGGCATTGCGTTTCTGGTGAGTGAGCACTATGCGGATTTGGACGCCGAGTACTGTTTAGCGGAGGGCGGATCGGCCGTGCGGACGGGTGGGAAGCTGCGGTTTGTTTCGATTGAAACCACGGAGAAGATTCCGCGTGGCGTGAAGCTGGTGGCGAGCGGGGTGGCGGGGCATGGGTCGGTGCCGTTGCGGACGAACCCGGTGGCGCACATCGCCAAGGCCGTTGGGAAGATTGCCGACTGGCAGCCGCCGATGCGGCTGAACGATACGACGCGGACGTACTTTGAACGGCTGGCGGGGATCTCGACGCCGGAAGAAAAAGAGCGCTACAACGGGCTGTTGAACCCGGAGAAGACGGACGCGATTCAGGAGTATCTGGCGGTGAATGAGCCGCGGCACAACTCGATGTTGCGCACGTCGCTATCGCCGAATGTGATTCAGGCGGGGTACCGGATCAACGTGATTCCTTCGGAGGCGGAGGCGACGATTGATATCCGTGCGCTGCCGGACGAGGACATGACGAAGTTCTACGAGACGCTGAAGGGCGTGATTAATGATCCGGTGATTAAATTGATTCCGCAGTCCGGTTCGGCGCGGCCGGGGGCGCCGCCGTCGGCACTGAACAACGAGGCGTTCCGGACGATTGAGGCTGTGGCGAAGAAGCACTACGACGGCGCGACAGTGTTGCCGACGATGTCGACCGGGGCGACGGACATGGCGTTTCTGCGGGCGAAGGGGATGCAGTGCTACGGGATTGGGCCGGCGATTGATTCCGAGGACGGGCCGAAGGGGTTCGGTTCGCATAGCGATCAGGAGCGGATTCTGGAATCGTCGTTGCACCAGTTTGTGAAGTTTCATCACGACCTGGTGGTGGAGTTGGCCGGAGCAGAGTAACGGGACCGTGACGGTTGAATCGGTCAATATCCGCGTAAGCTATTGATTGATTCTTATGTCGCGCACCCTGTTGGTCATTACACTCGCCACGGTCACGCTGACCGCACAATCGTTCATCGAGACCGTTGCCGGTACGACGTGGATTTTTCCATCGACGCCCGGGCCGGCCACGCAGGCGCCGCTGGGGGCGATGGAGACGGTTGTCGCCGACGCGAATGGGAATCTGTTTGTTGCGGACCCGGACAATCATGTTGTGGTCCGCATTGATCCGCGCGGAAATCTGACGACCTACGCGGGGAATGGAATTGCGGGCTTTTCGGGCGACAACTTGCCGGCGACGCAGGCGTCGTTGAGCCGTCCGACGGGACTCGCGTTTGACTCGCAGGGCAACCTCCTGATCGCCGATGTTTATAACTTCCGGATATTCCGTGTGGACCGGGCTGGAGTTTTGACGACGATTGCCGGCGGAGGTACGAACAGCCGCGATGGCGCACGGGCGCTGGAGGCCGATATCGAACCCTGGTGGCTGGCTGTGGATCCTCGCGGCATCGTGTATTTTCTGGAAAAGGATCGGAACCGGGTGCGGCAGATTGACGTGAACGGAACGGTGCGGACGGTGGCGGGCAATGGGGAAGAGGGCTTTACGCCGGACGGCGGGCCAGCGGTGCAGTCGAAGTTGGCGGGGGCGAGCGGGATCGCACTGGACGCGGCCGGGCGGCTCTACATTGCCGACACCAATAACAACCGGGTCCGGCGGGTGCGCGCCGATGGGGTTCTGGAAACCTTTGCCGGAACGGGCGAGGCGGGAGTGGACGGGCTGAACGGTCCGGCCAGCCGGGCGAAGCTGACTGCTCCGCGCGCTGTTTTTGTGGGGCCGCAGGGGGCAATTTATATTGCCGATAATCGGCGCACTGGGCGGCTGCTGCGGGTGGATTCGGCTGGGGTGATTGCGAACGCCACTCCGAACGTGACGTTTGTTTCGCCGCAGGGTGTGGCGGCGACGGCGGATGGAGTGCTCTATGTGACGGAGGGCGGGAGCCGTGTGGTGCGCCGGATTGCCAGTGGCGTGGCGAGCGTCTTCGCCGGGAACGGCCGGTTTCAGTTTGCCGGGGACGGGGGGGCGGCGACAGCTGCGTCGCTGAACAATCCGCAGGGCATTGCGGTTGCCCCGGATGGGTCGGTCTTTTTTGCCGACAGTGGCAACGACCGGATCCGGAGGATTCGGCCGGATGGGGTGATTGAAACGGTACGGACGGGGACGCTGCGCGGTCCGGCGGGGCTGGCGCGGGATGCGGCGGGCAACCTGTATCTTTCGCAACCCGAGGAGGGAACGGTTGTGCGCGTAACGCCGGCCGGAGCGCAGAGTACGGTGTTTTCGCTTGCAGGCTCGCTGCCCTTGGGCGTGGCGGTGGATACGGCGGGGAGTGTCTATATCGCCGATGCGAACTACAGCATTGTGCGAAAGGTAACGGCGGCCGGTGTGCAAACGACGTATGCCGGGAGCGGCACGGCGGGGTTTGCCGGGGATGGGCAGGCGGCGACGCGGGCGCAACTCGACTATCCGAGCGCGCTGGCACTGGACGGGGCGGGCAATCTGTATATCGGCGACGTGGCGAACCGGCGGGTGCGGCGGGTGACGCCGGGCGGGGTGATTTCGACCGTGGCGGGGAATGGGCGCGCTGAGTCGAGCGGGGATGGCGGCGCGGCAACGTCGGCTGGTTTCGACGATATTCTCGGGATCACATTGGACGCACAGGGAAACCTGTATGTGGCGGAGGTGTACCGGATCCGGATGATCACGGGGACGGGGACGGTGCGCACGGTGGCGGGTGGGGAGATCGGCGGCTACTTTGGCGACGGCGGTGCGCCGTTGCGGGCGGGGATCGAACCCACGGATCTTGCCTTTGGCAGCAACGGGGACCTGTATTTCACGCAGGGTTCGTACGGCGTGATTCGCGCGATTCGTTCGGCCGCGCCGACCTACCGGGTGACGCCGGGAACGGTGGCGCTGACCGCGCTGGCTGGAGCGAATGAGGCGAGCGGAACGATTGAACTGCGCGGGTCGACGGCGGCGCTGGGCTTCACGGCGACGGCCTCCGGCGGCGCGTGGCTGACCGTGTCCCCACAGCGGGGGCAGATGCCGGCCGCGCTTACCGTGACGGCGCGGACCGAGGGGTTGCAGCCGGGCACCTATACAGGCCAGATTGCCGTGGATGTTCCCCTGGGCAACCCGAGCCGCAGCACTGTGACGGTGACGCTGGCCGTGACGGCGAGCGGGCCGAAACTATCGGTTCCCGCGCAGCCCTTGCACTTCGTGATCTCCGAGGGCGGCGCGCCTGTTGCGGCCACATTGCGGGTGGCGAACGAAGGCAGCGGATCGTTGCCGTTCACGGCCGTGGGAAGCGAGCCGTGGCTGACGGTGGCGCCGGGAACGGGAACCCTTGGCGCCGGCCAGGCGCAGGCAGTGAATGTGGCGGCCAACGCCACCGGGTTGCGCGCCGGGACATACACCGGACGCGTGACGGTGCGTTCCGGGAGTGATTCGTTCGTGGTGCAGGCATCGCTGATCGTGAGCGCGGCGGGCGCGCGGATTCTGCTGTCGCAAACCGGCCTTACGTTTACGGCCGTGGCGGGCGGCGGGGCGGCGTTGTCGCAATCGTTTGGCGTTTTGAACGAGGGGGCAGGCGCGATGCCCTTTACGGTGGCGGCGACGACGGTTTCCGGCGGCACTTGGCTGCGGGCGGCGGCGCGAGCGAACCGCGTGGAGCGCCCGCTGATTGATGTGGCGGAGGTGGACGTTACGGTGAATCAGGCCGGGCTTGCCCCGGGCGAATACTTCGGTCAGGTGCGCGTTACCACGCCGGGTGCGGCAGCGTCGCCGGCGGTCGTGGTTGTGCTTCGCGTGTTGGCGGAAGGCGCGAATCCAGGGCCGGAGGTGCAGCCATCGGGGATCATCTTTACGGGTGTGGCCGGCGTCTCGCCCGCGTCGCAGGAAGTGATTGTGAGCAACCCGCTTGGCCGGAACATTTCGTTTGCCAGCGGCAGTGTGACCTTCGACGGGTCGGCCTGGTTGCGGCACTTGCCCACGAACGCTCCCGTGGCGCCGAACGAGCCGAGGCGGATTGTGATCCAGCCGAACTTCACCAGTATGGGCCCGGGGATTCAGCGGGCGGCGATCACACTGGTTTTCGACGATGGCACGATCCGCACGGTCGGGATTCTATCCGTTGTGGGTACCTCTGCCGCGGCTGCCAGCAAGGACGGCGAGCGGCAAGCCGCGAGTTGCAATTCGCCGCGGCTGAACCTGACGTTTACGCAGATTGGCGATGGGGCGGCGGCACGCACGGGGCAGCCGTTCCCGATTGAACTGCGGGCGGTGGACGATTGCGGGAACGCCGTGCGGGGCAATGAACGCAACGTGAATACGGCGATGTTTGCGAAGTTCGATAACGGCGATCCGGACCTGCGACTGGTCCCTCTTGGCGACGGGCGCTGGGCGGGGACGTGGCGGCCGCTGAATGGGACGAAGGACCGTGTGACCGTCGCGGGTGTTGGGGTGCTGGTGGAGGGCTTGGTTGTGCAGGCCGGACGCGTGGAGCGCCAGGTTTCGTTGGCCGCATCGTCGACGACGCCGGTGATCCGGGCCGGAGCGGTGGTCCATGGCGCCAGCCAGCGCGCCGATGTGCCGATTGCGCCGGGATCGCTGGTGACGCTCTATGGCGCGAACCTTTCGGAGCGGACAACCGGGTTGAACGCCTTGCCGTTGCCGGTGGAATCCGAAGGGACGGAGGTTCTGCTGGACGGGCAGGCGCTGCCGATCCTGTTCGCGAGCCCGGGGCAGATCAACGCACAGCTTCCGTTTTCCCTTCCCACCAACGCGGCGCTGCAGGTGGTGGTGCGGAAGCGTGAGCAGATCTCGGTGCCGGAAGTGTTTGTTGTGGCCGCCGCGCAGCCGGGGATTTTCACGAAGAATCAGCAGGGATCGGGGCAGGGGATTGTGGTGCGGGCAGACCAGGTGACGCTGGCCGAACCGGGGACGCCGGCGCGGCTTGGGGAGGCAATTGTGATCTACGGAACCGGGTTGGGACCGGTGAGCCAGACGGTGGCGGCTGGGACGCCATCGCCTTCTTCGCCGCTGGCGGCGACGCTTTCCACGGTCTCCGTGACGGTGGGCGGGCGAGCGGCGCAGGTGTTGTTTGCGGGGCTGACGCCTGGATTTGCCGGGCTGTATCAGGTGAACGCAATTCTGGCCGGGGACACGCCGACGGGGAACGCCGTGCCGCTGGTGATTCAGGTGGATGGGCGTGAGAGCAACAGCGTGGATATCGCGGTGCAGGCGGGTGCGCAGTGAGGTTGATGTGGCTGTTGGTGGCCGTTGCGGCGTGGGGGCAGCTGCCACGATTGGAGCGGCCGGTGACGGTGGATGGAGACATCTCGGAGTGGCGTGAGTATGCGTACAGCGACGGGGTGTGGGACCTGGAGCGGCTGCGGCATGCGCCGTGGTACGACCCGTCGCGGAACCGGCTGACGATCCACGGGAACGAGACGGGCGTGGACTTGGCGGCGCGTTACTACACGGCGTGGGATGAGAAATATTTGTATTTTGGCGCGGACGTTGTCGATAACGTGAACGACGTGAGCGACCCGGCGCACGAGCCGAAGCGGTGGTACTACAAGGACGCGATTTGCTGGTTTATTGAGGCGCCGCGCCTGGCAAGCGGCAAGAACTTTGGCGAAGGGGATAACGCGTTTTGCTTTGTGATTGACGCGTCGAAGCCGGCGTATGGGGCGTGGTGGCGGCACGGGGCGCTGGGGAAGACCTATGTGGAAGAACCGTTGCCGAAGGGGGCTTTTGAATATGCCATTCGGCGGGGGGAGCGCGGGAACTTTGTGTTGGAGGCGCGGGTGGCGATGGAGGCGACGCTGGGCGTGAGTACGCCGAAGTGGAGCGCGCCGCGCGTGGGCGATTTGTATGGGATGGAGATCGTCCACACTGATCCGGACGGGGCGGACTACGGCGGGCACTTTCTGATCTACGGTCGCGGGGACGACGATTCCACCTGGGGCCGCTTCGCGTTGACGGGTCCGCAGACGCCGGTGGAGCGGAAGCCGCAGTAGCCTTATACAATCACAGGGAACATGAACCGTTGCCTTGTGATTGTATTTGCCGCGCTGGCTGTGGCCGCGCAGGATGGACGTGCGCTGTTTGAGAAGAACTGCGCGGTGTGCCATGGAGATGGCCACGGGACGGAGCGCGGGCCGAACCTGGCGAACAACCGGCGGGTGCGTGGCTCGTCGGTGGAGCAGGTGCGGGCGGTGATTCGCGATGGCGTGCCGTCGCGGGGCATGCCCGGTTTTCCGCTGCCGGCGGCGGAGTTGGACGCAGTGACGGCGTTGGTTCGCTCCTTCAGCGCGCCGGCGTTTGAGAACCATCCGGCGGGCGATGCGGCGGCCGGGGAGCGGTACTTCTTTGGCGGCGGCGGATGCGCCGGCTGCCATATGGTGATGGGGCGCGGGAAG
>CAMATG010000208.1 GCA_945860645.1 Candidatus Sulfopaludibacter sp. SbA3
GCTCGACCGGTCTCCGCCCGCCTCCCGGATCACCGGTGCCGATTCCCCCGTAATCGCGCTCTCATCCACCGACGCCGCGCCTTCCACCACCTCCCCATCCATCGGGATCACCTCCCCCGCCTCCACCAGCACAAAGTCCCCAATCCCCAGCGTCCCGCCCGAAACCATCGTCGCCGCCGCCTCCCGCCGCGCCTCCGCCAGCTTCCGCGCCGGCACGTCCTTCCGGCTCTTCCGTAGCGTGTCCGCCTGAGCCTTCCCGCGCCCCTCGGCCATCGCCTCGGCGAAGTTCCCGAAAAACACCGTGAACCACAGCCACGCGCTCACCGCCAGCGTGAACGTGTCCAACGTCCGCAGCCCGATCCCCGTCGTCGCAATACTCCCCACCAGCACCACAAACATCACCGGATTCTTCGCCTGGTGCCGCGGATCCAGCTTGCAGACAGCCTGCCACGCCGCCGAAACGACGATCGCGCGATGAAACAAAGGTTGAGATTTCTGGAAGTTCCTTACCGCGCCACAAAGCGCAAATGTTCAACAATCGGACCCAGCGCCAGCGCCGGAATAAAAGCCAGCGCCCCCACAATCACCACCGTCGCCGCCAGCAGTCCCACGAACAGCGGCGTGTGTGTCGGCAACGTTCCCGGTCCCACCGGCAGCACCTTTTTCTGCGCCAGTGAACCCGCGAGCGCCAGCACCGGTACCGCCACCCAGTACCGCGAAAACAACATCGCCAACCCGCCCACCACATTCACCAACGGATTGTTCGCCCCATACCCCGCAAACGCGCTGCCGTTGTTGTTCCCCATCGAAGTGAACGCATAAAGAATCTCCGAAAACCCATGCGGCCCCCGCGCCAGCAGCCCGCTCAGGCCCATCGGAAACACCACCCCAATCGCCGTCCCAATCAACACACAAGCCGGCGGAATCAGAATCGCAATCGAGACCATCTTCATCTCCTGCGCCTCAATCTTTTTCCCCAAATACTCCGGCGTGCGCCCCACCATCAGCCCCGCCAGAAACACCGCCAACACCGCGAACAAAACCATCCCGTACACGCCGGACCCCACCCCGCCAAAGATCACTTCCCCCAACTGCATCTGGAACAACGGCACCAGCCCGCCCAGCGGCGTAAACGAATCCAGCATCGCGTTCACACTGCCATTCGAAGCCGCGGTCGTCGCCGCCGCCCAAATCCCCGAATTCACAATGCCAAGCCGCACCTCCTTCCCCTCCATGTTGTTCGCCTCCGCATACACCACCACCAGCGTCAGCGGCACCAGAATCAGCACCATCACCGCCAGCAGCGCCCAGCCCTGCCGCTTATCGCCGATCATCTGCCCAAACGTCCGGCACAGCGCCGCCGGAATCAGCAGCAGCGCCAGCATCTCCAAAAAATTGGACAGCGGCGTCGGGTTCTCAAACGGATGCGCCGAATTGGCGTTGAAGAACCCGCCGCCATTCGTCCCCAACTGCTTGATCGCCACCTGCGAAGCCGCCGGCCCCGTCGTGTCCAGGTTCTGCACCACACCCTGGCCGATCAGCACAATCGCCAGCACCACCGACAGCGGCAGCAACACGTACAACGTCACCCGGTACACATCGCTCCAAAAGTTCCCCAACGCATTCACCGACCGCGCCGCAACACCCCGTGCCAACGCCGCCATCACCGCAATCCCGCTCGCCGCCGAAACAAAGTTCTGCACCGTCAACGCCACCATCTGCGTCCCGTGGCTCAGCGTCGTCTCCCCGCCATAGTTCTGCCAGTTGGTATTCGTCGCAAAACTCACGGCAATGTTCCAAGCCGTATGCGGCTCCACCCCCGGCAAATGCAGCGGATTCCACGGCAGCCACCCCTGCAGCCGCAGTACCCCGTAGACCGCCGCCACGCCCAAACAATTGAACGCCAGAAACGCCGCCGCATACACCTGCCACGCCATCTCCGGACCCGGTTCGGACGGTCGCGGCGTCCGCCCGGCGAGCACCCCCGCCATGTAATCCCCCAGCGGCCTCACCAGCGCCAGAAGCACCCCGAAATACGCCAAAAATTGTACCCAATCATTCCCAGTCATCAGAATTTCTCCGGTTTCAAAAGGGCAAACACCAGGTAGCCCAGCAGCGCTCCCGCAACGGCATAAAACGCAATCATGACCGCTCCTTCAGGAACAGCCGCGCCGTCCCCGCGAAAAACGCCAAAGTCAGAATCAGAAAAACAGCGTCTTGCATGTCTCCAATCTGCCGGAATGTCCGCGAAGACTTTGTAAGGATCCCGGCCACAGGCATAAAGAAAATGCAAAGATCTACGAATGCGCCTGCTGTTCCTCCTCGCCGCCCTCCCCGCTCTTGCCGCCACCCACCAAATCGTCGCCGAAACCTATCACCACACCTTCTCCGCCGCCCACCCCGTCCTCCTCCGCATCCAACCCGGCGACACCATCTCCACCAAAACCGTCGATTCCGCCGGCTTCGACTACCAACTCATCCGCCGCACCAAAACCCACGGCAACCCACTCACCGGCCCCTTCTACATCGAAGGCGCCGAACCCGGCGACGCCCTCCTCGTCCGCATCGATAAACTCACGCCCAACCGTCCCACCGGCTACACCGGCCGCTCCGTCGGCGTCAGAGATCTGCCCGACAATCTCCAAGCCCCCGCCCCCGATCCCGACGCCGTCATCAAAGGCTACAACTACCTCGTCCCCTGGATCATCGATCTCAAATCGAACACCTCCCGCCCCAAAGATTCCGCCCCCAATTTTTCCTTCCCCAACCGCCCCATGCTCGGCTGCATCGGCGTCGCCCCCGAAGGCAATTACGCCCCCCGCTCCGGCCCCGCCGGCTACTGGGGCGGCAATATCGACTACAACTGGATCCGCCCCGGCACCACCGTCCTCCTCCCCGTCTTCCACCCCGGCGGCCTCCTCTTCTTCGGCGATGGCCACGCCCTCCAAGGCGACGGCGAAGCCATCGGCTCCGGTGTCGAGACCTCGCTCGACGTCACCGTCACCGTCAGCCTCCGCAAGAAGGCCCGCCTCACCGGCCCCCGCGCCGAAACCAAGGACTACAACATCTCCATCGGCTCCAAGCCCGATGGAACCCTCAACCAAACCCTCGATATCGCCCTCACCGACATGCTCCGCTGGCTCATCGAAGAGAAACAAATGAAGCCCGCCGAAGCCCACTTCCTCATCGGCGCCAGCGCCTCGCTCGATATCGTCACCCTCGGCGGTTCCACCGCCGTCCGCATCCCTCGGCGCTAGCCGCCCCACCTGACATAAACTGAAAGGCCTATGCGCGCGCTCGCCCTCGCCCTCCTCGCTTTCCCCCTCCTCGCCCAGCACGGCCGCTATCTCAGCGATTCAAACAACCCCGCCATCGGCGACCCCAAAGCCATCGCCGCCGGCACCAAGCTCTTCATGGGCTCCTGCGCCGGCTGCCACGGCCCCGACGGCGGCGGCGGCGCCCGCGGCCCCAATCTCGTCCGCCGCTCCCTCTGGCACCCCCTCTCCGATGACGCCATCTTCCAGGTCATCCGCAAAGGCGTCCCCGGCACCGATATGCCGCCCACCAAACTCGCCGACGATCAAACCTGGCATCTCGTCGCATTCATCCACTCCCTCACCGGCCCCGCCTCCACCAATCCCGTCCCCGGCAACGCCGCCGCCGGCAAGGACATCTTCTGGGGAGCCAAAGCCGGCTGCGCCAACTGCCACGCCATCCGCGGCCAGGGCGGCCGCCTCGCGCCCGATCTCAGCAACGTCGGCGGCAGCCGCCCGCTCGCCGTCATCCGCGAATCCATCCTCGAACCCGCCAAAGACCTCTCCTACCTCGGCAACGAAGCCGCCACCGTCGAACTCAAAAACGGCCAAACCATCACCGGCGTCGCCAAAAACCGCAGCAACTACTCCCTCCAACTCGTCGACGCCAAAGGCCGCCTCCACCTCCTCCAAATGGCCGACGTCAAGAAACTAACGATCTCCGAATCCACCTCCATGCCAACGGACTTCGCCAAACGCCTCACCCGCGACGAACTCCGCGACCTCCTCGCCTACCTCGCCACCCAGGACATCCGCCTCGAAACCGCAAAGGGTTCCAAGTAATGAAACGCGCACTCTTCTCTCTCCTGCTCGCCGCCACCGCCTTCGCCCAGGTGCGCAACGAAGACATAGTCAAAGGCCCCGGCGCCGATTGGCTCACCTACGCCGGCACCTACTCCGGCTGGCGCTATAGCCCACTCAATCAGATCACCGCCGCCAACGCCAAAAACGTCGTCCCCAAGTGGGTCTATCACGTCCCCGGCGCCCGCGGCCTCCGCAGCTCCCCCATCGTCTATCAAGGCGTTCTCTACATCACCAACACCAACTCCGTCTACGCCATCGACGCCCGCTCCGGCCGCCTCGTCTGGCAGTACGCCGACCCGCGCGCCAAAGAAGGCGGAGTCAACCGCGGCGCCGCCATCTGGGCCGACAAAATCTACTTCACCACCAGCGATAATTACCTCGTCGCGCTCGACCGCTTCACCGGCTCCCTCATCTTCAATCGCAAATTCGCCGACGTCGAAAAAGGCACCACCTCCACCTCCGCCCCCGTCATCGCCAAGGGCAAGGTTATCGTCGGCAGCGCCGGTGGCGATGGCGGCATGCGTGGCTTCATCATGGCCCTCTCCGCCGATAACGGCGACGAACTCTGGAAGACGTACACCGTCCCCGCCAAAGGCGAAAAAGGCTCGGAAACTTGGGGCGATCTCATCGAATGGGGCGGCGGCGCCGCCTGGCTCTCCGGCACCTACGATGCCGACCTGAACACCCTCTACTGGACCACCGGCAACCCCTGGCCCGATTACAACGGCTCCGTCCGCCAGGGCGACAACCTCTACACCTGCGCCCTCCTCGCCCTCGATTTGGACACCGGCAAAATGAAGTGGCACTTCCAGTTCACGCCCCACGACACCCACGACTGGGACGCCCAAAGCTGGCCCGTTCTCATCGACACCCAGATCATGGGCAAGCCCCGCAAAGTCGTCCTCCACGCCAATCGCAACGGCTTCTTCTACGCCCTCGACCGCGTCACCGGCGAGTTCCTCCGAGCCACCCAGCTCATCGATAAAATCACCTGGGCCAAGGGCATCGATGACAAAGGCCGCCCCATCCTCCTCCCTAACAGCGAACCCACCGCCACCGGCAACTGGGTCTGCCCCAGCGTCAAAGGCGCAACGAACTGGATGGGCCAGTCCTACAATCCCGGCACCGGCCTGCTCTACGTGCTCACGCTCGAGCAATGCGGCATGTACTTCCGGTCTTCCCAGAACCCCGAACCCATGAAGCACTTCTCCGGCGGCGGCGCCACCGAAGAAGGCGGGCAAGTGGTCCTCCGCGCCCTCGACCCAAAGACCGGCAAACGCGTCTGGGAATACCCCATGACCGGCGCCGGCCGCATGTGGACCGGCACCGTCTCCACCGCCGGCGGCGTCATCTTCAGCGGCGATGACGACGGACACTTCGTCGCCCTCGACGCCAAAAACGGCAAGAACCTCTGGCACTTCAATGTCGGCGAACTGCTCACCGCCTCCCCCGTCGTCTACTCGGTGGACGGCAAGCAGTACGTCGCCATTGCCTCAGCCTCAGCCGTCTTCTCCTTCGGCCTCTTCGAACCGGCCTCGGGTGTCGAACCGCCAGTCATTCAGATGAAGAAGTAACGAACTACTCAGCCCCCTCGGGCATCCGTGATTCGCCACAATGCCCGTGGCCGCAGCTGCACAGAATATCTGCCGTCTTTCCCTGGCCTTCGCAGTAGGTACTGCAAAAGCTGCTGTCTTCCTGTGCATCACACTGACAGCTCGGATGGGCGCATTTCGTTCCCTTGTCTTCCATGGTGTTTCGCTCCTGTTGAATTGAATCGAACTATCGGGCGCTCGCGGCGACCGCGGGCTTGTCCGCCGCCGCTTCTCCGGAGGCCGAGACATCTTCGGCGCCGGCGGCTTCCAAAATCTCCTTCGCGCGACTCGCCCAGCCTGGGTCGTCGCAATGAACGGAAACCAGAATGCCTCCGGCCTTCACGCTGCCTTCATAGCGCTGCGCTTCGTACTCCGGAATTCCCAAGCCCACCAAGGCCCCGCTGGCCCCGCCAAGCACCGCCCCGGCGCCCATCCCTGCCAGAGCGGCCAAAATCGGGCCCGCCGCAATAAACGCCCCAACCCCAGGAATCGCCAGCGCGCCAATCCCAACCAGCCAGCCCAACACACCGCCGGTCACGACTCCCGCTGCCCCCCCTGCCACGGCGCCTTCCGGCGACTTCGTCGAATTCTCCACAACCATGTCTTTGGTTCCCAGCGTCTCCGGCTGCAATACCGAAATGTCCTCCGCCCGGAAGCTGTAATTCCGAAGTTGCCCGAGGGCTTCCTCCAACTGTTTGTGGCTCTTCATAATGCCGTAAACGGAAGTGTTGTCACTCATTTTGTATGCTCCGAAATGTCGTTTCTTGAATGGGGTCATGGGGGCTACTTCACCGCGGCGATTTCACCGCGCATTGGGCGACATCGTCTTGCTCTTCGCCAACGCCCGCCGGATCGTCCGCGTCAGATCAACGTCGTCCCTGGCGGCGGCGATAGCCATACATAGATGCACTCCCGCACCTCTTCTTGCATCTCAGTGGCCACGCCACAAACCGCCAAAATGCCCCCAAAACGCCCTCGCACCTGTCCACATGTCATCAAACGACCACGGCTGGTCAACCGTCGCCCCGCCGAATCCTTCCCCTTCACCAACGCAAGGCAAACCAGAAAACAGCCTTAAACTCTGGCCGGATTCCCCGTTTCCCTAAAATCACACCATGGTGAAAGTCGACGTCCAGGAAGCCAGGACCCATCTGTCGCGCTATCTCGAACAAGTTGAAAAGGGCGCCGTAGTCGTTATCTGTCGCCACAACCGGCCAATTGCCGAAATCCGCGCGATCGAACCGGCGCCGCTTCGGCCGATTCGTATTCCCGGACTTCTAAAGGAAGAAATCAGCTACGAACCCGATGTCTTCTTGCCCATGACAGATACCGAGCTCGCCGAGTTTGACAGACCGAGTGTTGGACGCGAGTGGGGTCGCCTGCGTCGCGAAAACAGAGGGCGAGCCGAGAGAGAAGATTGAGCTTCATTTCGGCTTGCTTGAGCAGCAGACCGCCGCCGGAGGTTACGGTGGGACCGGCAAAGTCCACGGTCATTTGCTTGCCGAACCCGTTTCCAAAATCGAATCCAGCTTGGATAGACTGGTTCATAGCGAAAGCCGTTGCTCCTGGTCTCTAACTCTTTGTCGTCAAACATAGTTATGCCAGAGACAACGGCTTTTTGCTAGCACTTGGGGAGAAATCGCGGTTAGGAGAAAGGATTCAACGGTGAAGAGACGAAATTTTTTGGCGCTGGGTAGCGCGTTAGGACTGGCCCCGGCGACTTTGCTGGCGACGGATCTGGATTTTTGGGTCGTGAACCGGACTGGTTTCACGATTGACGAGATTCAGGTGACCCCGCATAATTCCAAAGACTGGGGCGATGACGTGCTGGGGAAGGACACTTTAGATGATGGGCATAAGGTGGAGATCGTGTTCAACCGCAAGGAGAAGGCGAAGGTTTGGGACCTTCGGGTTGAAGATGAAGACGGCGATGAATACATTTGGTACGACCTTAACCTGCTGGAGATCAGTGAGGTGACGCTGTACTACAAGAAGGGTAAAGCGACGGCGACGTTCAAATAGGACGGCGGTCGATGGAGAGGAGAAGACACGAAACGGAATTTTAAGCACGCTAAACGGCTGCGGCGCTGGCCCAGCCGGGGATTGAGTCGATCGAATATGGATTTGTCCCTGTTGAAGCAAACTTTAAATGGACCAACACTTTGCCGTTCAAACCCCAATTTTATGGGCCGTTTTGTGCGGAGGATTCGCTGAGGTTCAATTGGGACAGTCAGTGGGCACCCTATTTGCCGGTCTTAACCCTGAACAGACTTGCGCCATTAGCAACCAGGATTCCGTGCTCGGGGAGCACCTTAAATCCCAGCCATTTAGGGTCACCGTACATGCGAAGTATCCAATTAGGCCCCAGAAGCGTCGGAAAATCGTTATTTTGGCGGACCCACGTAACCTGCGATTCCTTAACGTGCTTAAAATTCCGTTTCGTGTCTTCTCCTCTTCAGCCAACGCTACGAACGCGCTTCCACATTGGCAACCAGCAACCTGCCATTTGCCGAATGGACCGAAGTGCTGGGATCCGAACGGCTGACGGGGGCGTTGCTGGATCGGTTGACCCACCACGTGCACATCCTGGAGATGAATGGCGACAGCTACCGGCTAAAAAGCAGTCGAAAGAAGAAGGATCCCGGCGGCGAGTAGGCCGTTTTCGCTCGGCCGACGATATGGGGGCGGTCTCCGCTCCGCCCTAGTGGGAAACTTTTGGTCCGCCCCTGACAGTCTGGGATATCTCCCGAAAATACGCAAACGGAACGCTTGCGTTGCCCTCACATCCCGCAACACTCATCCCGTCGATCCGCGAGCAATCCGGAATCGCAAGCCTTTCACCGACCGAAGTCGATGCGATTGCTGCTGAAAAGCTTGAGCGATTCCACAAAGATCCATTCGACCGCATGCTCATCGCACAAGCGCTCATGGGCGGGCTGGCCATCCTCACCTGCGACCATGCCTTTGCACCCGACCCCGTCCCAGTGATTTGGTAACCCCTACCGCACCCCATCCCCCACAAACACAAACCCCGCCCAGAAGTACGGATGCCGCCACGCCCGCTGCGCCCCATTCGCCAAGCCCAACTTCGCCAGCCGCAACGCCTCCGCCGCCCCCACGCCCCGCTTCAAATTTCCATAAAACGCCTTCATCAGCTCCGCCGTCGCCGCGTCGTTTACATTCCACAAGCTCACCACCACACTCCGCGCCCCCGCAAACAAAAACGCCCGCGACAACCCCATCACGCCCTCCCCCGCCAGCACTTTTCCCAACCCCGTCTGGCAGGCCGACAACGTCACCATCTCCGCC
>CAMATG010000209.1 GCA_945860645.1 Candidatus Sulfopaludibacter sp. SbA3
AAGCCCGCATCGGCTACATGCCCGAAAACGATTCGTTCATCGGCAACATGACCGCCGTCGCCTTCCTCCGCCTGATGGGCGAAATCTCGGGCCTGCCCAAAGCCGCGGCTCTCGAAAAAGCCCACGAAGTTCTCTTTCACGTCGGCCTCGGCGAATCGCGCTACCGCGAAATCGGCACCTACTCGCTCGGCATGAAACAGATGGCCAAGCTCGCGCAAGCCATTGTCCACGGCCCCGAACTCGTCATCCTCGACGAACCCACCAATGGCCTCGACCCCGCCGCCCGCCAGCGCATGCTCCAACTCATCAAGGAAATGAAGGAGCAGCACGGCATGAACGTCCTGCTCTGCTCCCATCTCCTCACCGACGTCGAACAGGTCTGCGACGAAGTCGTCATCCTCAAGGACGGCCAAATCGTCCACCAGGCCGACCTCGAAGCCGAACGCAAATCCAACCGCCGCTTCGTCCAACTCGACGTCATCGGCGACGATCGCGGCCTCGCAGCCGCCCTCCGCGAAGTCGGCGCCGAAGGCGTTAGCGAAGCCCCCGGCGAATGGCGCATCGTCCTTCCCGCCGATGTCGAAATCGGCTCCCTCTGGCGCGTCGCCTCCCGCGAGCGGCTGCAGATCCGCAAGCTCACCCACCGCCGCGACACCCTCGAAGAAATTTTCCTGAAAGCCGTCGGTCACATCCGCCGGACGCCGGGCGACACGCCCGCGGAGGTCCCCGCCCATGGCCGTTTATAGACGCGGTTATCAACGTTACGACGGCGCGCTCACCAGCCACTTCGCCCGCCTCATGGTCATGCCACGCTTCTCCTGGGAGCGCATCCTCAGCCGGCGGTTCGTTGTCATTCTGCTGGTTGTCAGCCTCTTCTGGCCGCTCCTCTGCGCGGGCTTCATCTACCTCTCCAACCACTCCGAACTCTGGCAAGGCTTCGGCGGCGGCATCAAGAAATTCCTCGCCATCAACGGCAATTTCTTCTCCATCTTCATGAACGTCCAATCCACGTTCGCGCTCATCCTGGCCTCCGTCGCCGGCCCCGACCTCGTCGCGCCGGACCTCGCCAACAACGCCCTCCCGCTCTACTTTTCAAGGCCCCTCACCCGCTGGGATTACATCCTCTCCCGCATGATCGTCCTGCTCGGCATCCTCTCACTCGTCACCATCGTCCCCGGCCTGTTGCTCTTCGGCATGCAGGCCTCCATTGCCGGCGGCGATTGGTTCGCCAACAACTGGTTCCTAGGCACCGGCATCTTCATCGGCTTCACGCTCTACATCGCCATGGTCAGCCTCGTCGCCATGGCCAGCTCCGCCTACGTCAAATGGCGCGTCGTCGCCGGCGCCCTCGTCCTCGCGTTCTTCTTCCTGCTGGCCGGCGCCGCGGAAATGGTCAACTCCATCTTCCGTGTCGACTGGGCCTCCGCCCTCAACCCAACCTACGCCATCAACGCCGTCTGGAAAGGTCTTCTCGATGTCGAAATCCCCGAGGACAAACCCGGCGCCTGGGAGTGCGCAACCGTGATCCTCGGCCTCTCCGGCGGGCTCCTCGCCCTCCTCGCCCGCAAGCTCCGCGCCGTGGAGGTGGTCAAATGAGCGCCCCCGAAATCGTCTTCGACAACGTCTCCAAGTTCTACGGCGAAGTCCTCGGCGTTAACCGCGTCGACCTCCACATCCCGCCCGGCATCACCAGCCTCGTCGGCCCCAACGGCAGCGGCAAGACCACGCTCATGAACCTCATGACCGGGCTCATCCACCCCAACTCCGGCGTCATCCAGGTCCGCGGCCTCAGCCCCTACGCGCCTGAAAAACTCATGCGCATCCTGGGCTACGCCACGCAGTACGACGCCGGCCCCCGCGGCGCCACCGGGTTCGAATTCGTCCACACCGGCCTCGTCCTCTTCGGCTTCCCCAAGGCCGAATGCGAACGCCGCGCCTGGCAGGCCATCGAACGCCTCGGCCTCACCGCCGCCGCCAAACGCAAGGTCGCCGGCTACTCCAAAGGCATGCGCCAGCGCATCCGCCTCGCCCAGGCCATCGCCCACGACCCCGAAGTCCTCATCCTCGATGAGCCCTTGAACGGCCTCGACCCGCTCGTCCGCGCCGAAACCATCGCGCTCTTCCGCGACTACGGCGCCAACGGTCGCCACGTCATCCTCTCCAGCCATGTGCTCCAGGAAGTCGACGTCTTCTCCGATCAGGTCATCCTCATCTCCAACGGCATGATCGTCGCCGAAGGCCAAATCAAAAGCGTGCGCGAAGAGATACACGAACACCCTAGCCAGTTCCTGCTCCACTGCCGCGACGCCTCCCGCGTGGCTTCGCTGCTCTTCGCCGAACCCCACATTTCGGAAATCAAACTCGCCCCCGAAGGCGCCGGCCTGCTCGTCCTCACGCGCAACCGCGAGGCCTTCGCCGCCGCCCTCGAACGCATCGCCCTCAGCGGCATCGATATCGATGGCGTCATCCCCACCGACGAAAATGTCGATGCCCTCTACGAATACCTGATCGGAGGCGGCAAATGACGCCGTACCAACAAATCTGGACCATCGCGCGCCTAGAACTCGGCCGCGTCTTCTTCTCCAAACGATCCTTCTGGGTCTACATCCTCGCCATCTTCCCGTCCATCATCTTCCTCGGCCACGCTCTCGAAGCCAACCTCAAAAAACGCAACTGGGGTGGCGATCGCGTCACCGCCGCCGAATTGCTCGACAAGGTGCAATCCGGCATGACCGACGAACAGGTCCTCGCCCTCGCCGGCAAACCCGTCAGCGACACCACCCGCAAGCGCCGCGTCCGCCGCAACGACGAAGACCCCGAAGCCGAAAAGCAGCCCGAAGTCCGCCGCTATGTCATGTATTTCGATGGCAAGCGCCGCGTCGATCTCCGCTTCGAGGACGGCAAACTCGTCAGCCGCAATGCCCGCGAGCTGATGAACTTCGAAGACGACCGCCGCGTCTACGCCACCATGTTCCAGTTCTTCTATCTCCGCCTCGGCATCTTCTTCGGCTGCCTCGGCATCTTCATCAATCTCTTCCGCGGCGAAATGCTCGATCGCTCGCTCCACTTCTGGTTCCTCGCCCCGGTCAAACGCGAAGTGCTCCTCTTGGGCAAATACCTCGCGGGCCTCATCGCCGCCGCCTTCATCTTCGGCACCGGCGCGCTGCTCAGCTTCCTCTCCATGGTCCTCCCGCACGACCCGAACGAGGTCGCCACATACTGGCAAACCATCGGCCCCGAACACGCCTTCTGGTACGTCGCCGCCGCCGCCCTCGGCTGCGTCGGTTACGGCAGCGTCTTCCTCGCCGCCGGGCTCCTCCTGCGCAATCCCATCCTCCCGGCCATCGTCATGCTCATCTGGGAATCCATCAACGGCTTCCTGCCCGATGTCATGCAAAAGCTCAGCGTTCTGCACTATCTGCAGTCCCTCTGCCCGGTCCCCGTGCCGCTGCCGAACGACATGCCGGCCGTGCTGAAAATGCTCTTGGCGCCCGCCGCGCCCTCCTCCGTCCCCGTCGCCGTGCTCGGCCTGCTCGCCGTCACCGCGCTCGTCCTGTTCGCCGCCATGCAGTCGGTCAAGCGCCTGGAAATAAACTACGGCACCGAATAACCTTTGGCCGGCGGAACGTCGCCTTGATATATTCAAAGCCGATGAACCGCCGTCAATTTCTGCAGCAATCCGCCGCCACCGCGGCCCTCGCCACCGCCGCGCCCACGCCCCGCGCGCGCGAATGGAATCACTACGGCGGTGACGCCGGCGCCTCCCGCTTCTCGCCCTGCGATCAGATCAAACCGGCCAACGTCGCCAACCTCAAAGTCGCCTGGATCCACAAAACCGGCGACGCCTCCTCCCGCCCGGCCACCGTCATCGAATGCACGCCCATCGTCGTCGATGGCGTCATGTACCTCACCACCGCACGAAACAAGGTCCAATCCGTCGACGCCGCCACCGGCAAGCTCCTCTGGACCTTCGACCCTGCCGACACCGGCGGCGCTCCCTCCCGCCGCGCCCCCGGCATCTCCCGCGCCGTGACGTACTGGGAAGAGGGCGCCGATAAACGCATCTTCCACGCCTACCGCGATCAGCTCTGGGCCCTCAACGCCCAAACGGGCAAGCCCGTCGCCACATTCGGTAAAGACGGCGCGATCGACCTCAAAAACGACTTCGACCACGACATGGCGAAGCTCACCTACAAACACTCCAGCCCCGTCGTCACGTACAAGAACGTCGTCATCACCGGCGGTGGCGGCGGCGAAGGTCCCTACCCCGAAGCCCCCGGCCACATCCGCGGCTGGGACGCCAAAACCGGCAAACGCCTCTGGATCTTCCACACCATCCCCCAGCCCGGCGAACTCGGTCACGACACCTGGGCCGGCGACTCCTGGAAATATACCGGCGGCACCAACAACTGGGCCGGCATGAGCGTCGATGAAAAACGCGGCCTCGTCATCGCCGGCATCGGCTCGCCCAGCTTTGACTACTGGGCCGGCAATCGCCTCGGCGACAATCTCTTCGGCAACTGCGTCCTCGCCCTCGACGCTCTCACCGGCAAACGCAAATGGCACTACCAGGTCGTCCATCACGATATTTGGGATTACGACATGCCAGCCCAGCCTGCGCTCGTCACCGTCAAATACAACGGCAAAACCATCGACGCCGTCTGCCAGCCGACCAAGCAGTCCTACCTCTTCTTCCTCGATCGAGAAACCGGCAAGCCCATTTACGGCGTCGAGGAACGCCCCATCCCCGCCTCCAAAATGCCCGGCGAAGTGCTGTCGAAAACCCAGCCCCATCCGCTCAAGCCCCCGCCCCTCTCCCGCATCGGCTTCAAGCCCGAATGGATCACCGACATCAGCCCCGAAGCCCACGAATTCGTCAAAAAACAAGTGGATCAGGTCGAACACGGCGACCTCTTCCACCCCGCCCCCATGGAAGGCGGCGTCATCCATCCCGGCTTCCGCGGCGGCGCCCTCTGGGGCGGCTGCAGCTTCGATCCCAAGCGCAACCGCGTCTTCTGCAACACCGACGAAACCACCAACGTCATCGCCTTCAAAGAAGCCGGCCCCGGCATGAACGTCAAATACGCGCTCAGCAAACGCGCGCAGTTGGTCGACCACGAAGGCTATCCCGGCATCAAACCGCCCTGGGGCTATATGACCGCCGTCGATCTCGCCAAAGGCGATTTCAAATGGCGCGTCGTCAACGGCGAATTCCCCGAGCTCAAAAAGCGCGGCATCCCGAAAACCGGCACCCACACCAACGGCGGCTCCATCTGCACCGCCTCCGGCCTCGTCTTCATCGCCGCCACCTTCGACCGCATGATGCGCGCCTTCGACTCGGAAACCGGCAAAATCCTCTGGGAAACCGAACTCCCCGCCGGCGGCTTCGCCACCCCCATGACCTACGAAGCCAACGGCAAACAGTACGTCGTCATCGCCGCCGCCGGCGGCAAAAATGGATCGAAGGCCAACGATGAATTTATCGCGTTTTCACTGTAGCCTCCTGCTGGTCGCCGTCGCCGCGTTCGCCCAGGAAAAAGAGTACAAGCCCAAGGAAGAAAAACTCCCCGGCCCGCCGGTCGCGCAGCCCATCGCCTACAGCCACAAAACCCACGTCGCCATGGGCATGAAATGCACCAACTGCCACACGATGCCCGGCGATGGCTTCGCCGCCACGTTCCCAAAAGAAACCATGTGCATGGGCTGCCACACCACGGTGAAAAAGGAGTCTCCGGAAATCCAGAAACTCGCCGCCTTCGCCGCCAAGAAGGAACCCGTACCGTGGGTGCGAATCTATCGCGTCCCCGATATCGTCTGGTTCAACCACGCCCTCCACACGAAGAAAAACGACTGCGCCACGTGCCACGGCGAAGTCGCCCAGCGCCCCGTTCTCTTCCAGGAAAAATCCACATCTATGAACACCTGCATGGCCTGCCACGCCGAAGCCGGTGCCCCCAATGGATGCGACGTCTGCCATGCGAGCCAGTAGCCTCTTTCTCTTAACCCTTTCCACCTTCGGCGCCGAATACCGCCCCGTCTCCGAACAGTCCACGCTCTCCTCCTTCGTCCTCACCGTCGAAGGCCCGCGCATCTCGATAGCCGCCCAAAAGCGCGCCGGTGGCTCCTTCGCCCTCCACTGGGTCCGCGGCGCCCGCTACCTCCTGCAGGAAGGTGCCGGCCCCGTCCGCGAATTCAAACACCCACTCACCAACGCCCCCGTCCTCCCGTCCCTCACGGCCCCAGAAAACCTCCTCCCCACCAGCAACGCCGAAACCGTCACCTTCCTCGGCCACCAGTACCGCCGCACGGGCGATCAAAACATCCCCCTCCCCGCTGCCGCGCAAACCGTCTACCTGGAGCCAGACATCCTCATCGGCCCCGCCAGCAACCGCCGCCAGACCGACGAAACCCGCCGCTACGACACCTCCGAATACACCTACCAACCCCTCACCCAGGCCGACTACAAAACCATGGCCGAAGCCGGCGTCTCCTGCGTCCGCGTCGACGAGAACCAGGCGAAATGGGCCGACGCCCTCGGCCTCTTCTACTGGGGCACCGCCGCCCTTCCCTACCCCGAAATGCTCTACCGCCCGCAGTACCGTGGCCCCGTCATCTTTCTCGATGAACCCGCCGTCGGCACGCGCGATTCCATCCTCCGCCCCCGCATGGAAAGGGATCCCGCCTACCGCCGCTCCGTCACCCCTGCCGTCGCGATGGAGGCCTTCAAACACCACTTCGCCGAATCGGTCAACCGCAACGCCAGCGCACTCATGAAAGCCCTCCGCGCCCGCAAAGATATCAACCTGGGCACCCTCGATTTCCCCCAGGCCAACCTCTACTCCTGGGAAACCATGGAGGCCAACGCCGCCTACGAACTCTCCGCGAATCCCACCATCCCCGCCGCCTTCGTCTGGGAACCCGCCGGCCGCATCGGCACTTGGCGCACCGTCCCCGAACTCAACATGTCCTACGGCACCCGCTTCCCGCTCAGCCCCGCCGTGCTCCCCTCCATCATCAACGGTTTCCTCCGCGGCGCCGCCCGCGCCACCGGCAAGCAATGGGGCATCAGCATCTACGGCGCCGTCGAACGCGCCGACGCGCCCTACTGGCTCACCCGCGCCTATGACGACGGCGCCACCCACTTCTTCTTCTGGGACAACTACCAACTCGCCTGCGTGCCCTTCGGGGAAGTCCTCGCCCACGCCCGCCATCTCCGCGCCCACGCCAAGGCCCACCCGCGCACCGCGCCCGCCGCGCACGCCGACCTCGCCATCGTCATCCCGGCCGGCTACAACCTCGGCCACGTGCACCTGGGCAAAGGCCTCCTCTGGGGCCTCCCGGAGATGCACCGCGAACGCGCCAACGCCGCCGGCTCCACCTACGGCCAGGTCATGTCCGCCGCCCTCCTCGAAATGGAAAAGGCCATGCGCGACGGCACCCGTTTCGACGTCCTCTGGGATCTCCCCAACGTCCCCATCCGCGGCTACAAAAACGTCATCCGCATCGCCGAATCCGCCCGTGCAAATCCCAACCGTGCCGGCGGCCCGCCCCTCACAGTCACCGTCCACCAAGGCGCCGCCAACTGGGTCACCGCCCACGCCGCCACCCCCGCCAACGTCTACTACACCACCGGCGCCGACGCCACAGGCACCTACCGCAACGCCCGCTTTTACTGGGAATTATACGGCCCCGCCGAAGAGGACATGCGCATCATCCCGCCCGGCGAAACGGTCCGTTTCCAACTCGACAAACCCGGCGCCTATCGCCTCCGCGTAGCCACCGCCGACACCGAAGGCCGCACCACCGTCGAATGGCGCGCGCTTTCCCGGCAGTAGCCGCCAGAATGAAACTGAATCACTGAAGTCCGATAAACTCAAGCTGTGCCCTTAAAGGTCCGCGAGGTCATCCGAAAGCTCGAAACCGCGGGATGGCGCCTAGTGCGGACTTCTGGAGATCATCGTGTTTTTCGGAGCGCCGATGGACACATCACGGTTGTGTCCGGTAGGCTCGGAGATGACGTTCGACCCGGCACGTTCAAGGCCATTCTGCGGCAAACTGGTATGGAGGAAGACGAGAAATGACCCGAAAATATTCACTAGTCATCGAGGGCGGCCCAACCGGTTTGAGCGCCCACGTTCCAGAGCTTCCATCAATCCTCGTGACCGGCGATTCTGAAGAGCAGTTGCGAACCCGCGCCGTGGAAGCCATCCAGATCTATTGGGATGCCCTACGAGAGCAACGGTCTCCCACTTCCACCATGGCCGAGATCGAAGTCGAGTTGCCAGCGTAGACACCGTTCGGAATACCAGCCAGAAATCACCGTCGCCACTCGCGCCATATTGCACAAGTTATCCGGTGCCGCACCCGCCGAGTTCCCCCCGCCCAACGGCATCAATAGTCAATAAACAACCGCCGCGCCTCCAGCGCAGCCACATCCACGCCCGCCACCTTCCCCAAATCCTCAAACCCCTTAAACGGCCCGCTCGCTTCCCGGTGCTTCACAATCGCCGCCGCCACCGCCGCCTTCACCTGCAAACCCTCGGCAATCTGCGCCGCCGTCGCCTGGTTCACATTCACCCGCACCGGCGAAAACTGCGCCACCAGGTAATCGGACACCTCCGCCCACTCCTCTTCCTCGCCCTTCGCCCCGCGCCGGATCATGTCCTCAATCACATTGTTCCAACCGTCGCGCGTATCCCGCTTGCGCATAAAATTGCCGAACCCGTGGCAACTCCCGCACAACCGCTCGGTCGTCTTCCGGCCGGGGCCCTCGGGCAACTGCTTCGTATTCTGAGCGGGACAAACCACCATCCCAATCACCAACAATCCTAGAAAACGCATGGGCTTTTTCTTTATTGTCGCTCAGGAGATAATGAAAGTTCATGAAACTCCTGCTGGTGGTCGCCGTGTTGCTGCTCGGAGCGTGCGCGAAAACTGCGGGGCCCAACCCCATCGGCAAACGCGTCGAAATCGTCGCCCCCCTCGGCCTCCCG
>CAMATG010000210.1 GCA_945860645.1 Candidatus Sulfopaludibacter sp. SbA3
TCGCGATCGATGTTCGTGACGACGGCGATGATGGGGGCGAGTTTGAGGAAGCTGCCGTCGGATTCGTCGGATTCGACGACGAGAAAATCGCTTTTGCCCATGCGGGCGTTGGAGCCGCCGAGGGTGGAGACGCGGCCGCCGACGACGACCGTGGGGTCGAGGCCCGCGTGGGCGAGCATGGTGGCGGTCATGGACGTGGTGGACGTTTTGCCGTGGCTGCCGGCGATGGCGATGCCGAACTTGAGTCGCATGAGTTCGGCGAGGAGTTCGCCGCGCGGGATGACGGGGATGCCGAGGCGGCGGGCTTCGACGAGTTCGGGATTGGACTCGTTGACGGCGCTGGTGACGACGAGCGCTTTGGCGCCGGCGATGTGCGAGGCGGAGTGGCCTTCGTGGACGGTGGCGCCGAGGGCGGCGAGCCGTTCGGTGACGGCGGTGAGTTTTACGTCGGAGCCGGAGATGGTGTAGCCCAGGTTCAACAGGATCTCCGCGATGCCGGACATGCCGATGCCGCCGATTCCAGTGAAGTGCAGACGTTGGGGCTTGTAGAACATTCTTCTATCTTATTGTTTTATGTGCTATTTTGCCTCCGCGTACTCTTCGAGGAGCGAAGCGGCACGGGAGGCGGCGCCGGACTTAGCCAAAGATCTGGCGGCGCGGGACATGATTTGGAGGTTATTGTTTTCCAGGCAGGCCTGGATTTCGCGGAGCATACGGGGGCCGTCGAACTCTTTGTCGGGGACGACGCGGGCGGCGCCGGAGCGTTCCATGGCGCGGGCGTTGGCCATTTGGTGGTCGTCGGCGGCGAAGGGGTAGGGGATGAGGATTGACGGTTTGCCAGAGGCGGCGAGTTCGCTGACGGTGCCGGCGCCCGAGCGGCAGACGATGAGGTCCGCGTCGGCAAAAGCCTGCGGCATATCGTCGAGGAAGGGGCGGACTTCGACGTTGGGATTTTTGATGGACTTGCGCATTTCGTCGTGCATGTCGCGGCCGGACTGGAGGACGATGCGGGCGTCGAGCGGGGGGAGGTCGCGGGTGGCGTAGTTGAGCGTGCGGGAGCCGCGGGAGCCGCCGGTGACGAGGATGACGGGCGGGGTGGCGCGGGGTTTTTCGGGGATGGTGAAGAACTCCGGGCGGACGGGGAGGCCGGTGACTTCGACGCGGCCGGCGGGGAAGAAGGGGACGGCTTCGTGGAAGCTGACGAGGGCGCGGCGGGCGAAGCGGGCCATGCGGCGATTGGTCATGCCGGGCATGGCGTTGGGTTCCATGAGGACGACGGGGGTGCCGGAGAGGGCGGCGGCGAGGACGACGGGGGCGGCGGCGTAGCCACCCATGGAGAAGACGGCGGCGGCGTTGTGGGCGCGGAGGATGCGGCGGGCGGCCCAGACGGAGGAGGGAAGTTCGACGACGGTTTTGGCGCGGCGGACGAGGCTGAGGCCTTTGAGGCCGCCGATTTCGATCCATTCGATGGGGAAGCCGGCGGCGGGGACGAGGCGGGCTTCCATGCCATCACGGGTGCCGATGAAGACGGGTTTATGACCACGGGCGGCGAGCTCACGCGCGACGGCGATGCCGGGGATGACGTGTCCCCCGGTGCCGCCGCCGGCCATGATGAAGGCTCGCTGGGTCATTGGCTATCCGACGTTTTCGCTGACGTTGAGGAGGATACCGAGGGAGGCGAGGGTGGTCATGAGCGCGCTGCCGCCGTAGCTGATCATGGGGAGTGGGATGCCCTTAGTGGGGCCGAGGCCGAGGACGACGGTGATGTTGAAGAGGGCCTGGAAGCCGAGGGCGACGGTGAGGCCCAAGGCTAGCATGCGGCCGTAGTCATCGGGGGCGAGGAGGAAGATGCGTATGCCTCGCCAGATGATGATGAAGTAGCCGAATAAGATGGCCGATGTGCCCCAGAGGCCGAGTTCTTCCCCGATTACGGCATAGATGAAGTCGGTATGGGATTCGGGGAGGTAGAAGTGTTTTTGGCGGCCGTGCATGAGGCCGAGGCCGAAGATGCCGCCGGAGCCGTGGGCGAGTTTGGCCTGGCGGGCCTGGTAGCCGGTATCGCTGACGGAGGCGGAGCTGAGGATGTAGGGTTTGATTTTGCCGGTGACGTCGTATTTGTCGACCAGTTCGTAGGTGGGGTCGATCATCTCGATGACGCGGCGGAAGCGGTAGGGCTTGGAGACGATGGCGACGGACATGCAGACGATGGCGAGGGAGCCGGCGGTGAGGAGGAAGCGGCGGTCGAGGCCGGCGATGTAGAACATGGTGACGGCGGTGACGGCGAGGACGACGGCGGTGCCGAGATCGGCGATGGCGACTAAGAGCAAGAGCAGGCCCAAGATGGCGGCGGCGGGGCGGAGGGTGAATTTGGTGTCGTTGATGGCGGCGTGGCGCCAGGTGAGGAAGTAAGCCAGGAAGATGACCATGGCGGGTTTGGCCAATTCCGAGGGCTGGATGTTGCCGATGCCCAAGGGGATCCAGCGGTGTTTGGGATCGACAAAATAGGCGACGGGGAGGAGGAAGAGAACGATGGCCATGGGGCCGAAGGCCCATTCGGGGCGGCGGAGTTTGCGATAGTCGAAGCGGCGCATGAGCATGAGGGCGCCGAAGCCGACGACGGCCCAGCCGAGCTGCATGCCGATGAAGTATAGGGGGTGTTTTCCGTAGCGGGACTCGGCCGTGATGGAGGAGGCCGAGTAGATCATGACCAATCCCACGGCGACCATGGCGGCGACCGTGAAGAACAATGTCCAGTCCATTGTTACGCGTTTCGACATTTAACTGACTCCGTGCAATTACAGGCTATTTACTAAGAGTTTGAACGATCGCCCGCGATGTTCATAGCTTTGATATTGGTCAAAGCTGGCACAGGCTGGGGATAATAAGACGATGTCCCCACGCGCCTGGAGGGGGCGTGCCGTGCGAATAGCCACTTCGAGGGTATCGCAATCGGTGAGGGGCAGGGAAGGGTCCGCATCGGAAAGATGCTGGCGGATGATGGGAGCGGCGGCGCCGATTAAGAGAATGCCTTTGGCTTTGGGCTTGAGGCGGGCGGCGAGGGGGCGGTAGTCGGAGTATTTGTCCTTACCGCCGAGGATGATCCAGAGGTTGCCGGGGAAGGCGTCGATGGCTTTTTCGGCGGCGTCGACGTTGGTGGCTTTGGAGTCGTTGTAGTAGCGGACGCCATCGAGTTCGCGGACGAATTCGATGCGGTGTTCGACGCCGGGGAAGGATTTCACGGCCTCCGCGATGGTGGCGGGGGCGATGCCGGCGAGCCAGGCGGCGGCCGCGGCGGCCATGACGTTTTCGACGTTGTGGCGGCCGGGGAGGGGGATGTCGCTTTCAGGCATGAGAGGGGAGAGGCCGAGCCAGATCTGGTGATCGTGGCTGGCTACCGCGTCGGTGGCGGGGGTGTTGGTGTTGAACCAGATGACCTTGGCTTTGGTGCGGGTGGCGAGGGAGCGGGCGTTGGGTTCGGCGGCGTTGAGAATGGCGAAGCCGTCGGCCGTTTGGGTTTCGACGAGCCGGGCCTTGGCATCGATGTAGCGCGCCATGGTGTGGTGGCGATCGAGGTGGTCCGGGGTGATGTTGAGGACGAGGGAGGTGTGGGCTTTGAATTGTTCGATGGTTTCGAGTTGAAAGCTGGAGAGTTCGAGGATGACGTCGGAGTTTGCTGTGGAGGGCGAGACGAGATCGGTGACGGGGACGCCGATGTTGCCGCCGACGAGGGTGTGGCGGCCGGCGTGTTGGAAGATGTGGCCGATGAGGGCGGTGGTGGTGGTTTTGCCGTTGGCGCCGGTGACGGCGGTGATGGTGCCGGCGAGTTCTTCGGCGGCGAGTTCGAGTTCGCCGATGATGCGGGCGCCGCGGGCGCGGGCGCGTTCGAAGATGGGCAGTTCGAGGGGGACGCCGGGGGACTGGATGATCAACGGGAAGCCGTCGGAATCGGTTTCGTTTTGGGTGGTTTGGGGGAACTCGGTTTGGGACTGGGGTTTGGCGTCGGAGATCGTCACGTCGGCGCCTCGGGCGCGGAGATAGCGCGCGGCGGCGAGGCCGGATTTACCGGCGCCGACGATGAGGGTTTTCTTGTTGCGATAGTCGGTCATCGGAGTTTCAGAGTCGTTAGCGCGAAGAGGGCCATGATGAGGCCCATGATCCAGAATCGGGTGATGACCTTGGCTTCGTGCCAGCCGAGGAGTTCAAAGTGGTGGTGGAGCGGGGCCATGCGGAAGATGCGCTTTTTGCGGAGCTTGAAGCTGGCCACCTGGAGGACGACGCTCATGAGTTCGATGACGTAGACGCCGCCGATGAAGAGCAGGAGCGATTCCTGTTTGATGAGGACTGCGACGGTGCCCATGGCGCCGCCGAGGCCGAGCGCGCCGACGTCGCCCATGAAGACTTCGGCCGGGTGGGCGTTGTACCAAAGGAAGCCGAGGGAGGCACCGGTCATGGCGCCGCAGAAGATGGTGAGTTCGCTGGCGCCCGGGAGGCGGGCGAGATCGAGATAGACGGCGAATTCGCGGTGGCCGCTGAGGTACGTGAGAATCGTCATGGCGCCGGCGGCGATGACCATGAGGCCGATGGCGAGGCCGTCGAGGCCGTCGGTCAAGTTGACGGCGTTGGAGGAGCCGGCGAGGACGATGACGAGGAAGAGGAAGAAGAAGACGAAGGCGAAGGGGTAGGTGAGGGGATTGGAGAGCCAATCGGAGACGAGGAGGTCCGGCTTGAAGGATTTGAAGAAGGGGATATTCATGCTGGTGGCGTAGCCGCCGCGGGCGTGGAGGTTGAGCAGCATGATTCCGATTAAGACGCTGGAGAGGACCTGGAGGGCGAACTTCTTGCGGGCGGTGAGGCCGAGGTTGCGCATCTTCTTGACTTTGGTGAAGTCGTCATAGAAGCCGATGGCGCCGAAGGAGAGGAGGCCGAAGAGGGCGATCCAGATGTAGGGGTTGGTGAGGTTGGCCCAGAGCAGTGTGGGCACGACGATGGCGATGACGATGAGCAGGCCGCCCATGGTGGGGGTGCCGGCTTTTTTCTGGTGGTTGGTGACCTCTTCGCGGATGTGCTGGCCGATTTGGAATTCGCGGAGTTTGCGGATGAGCAGTGGGCCGAGCCAGATGGAGATGAACAGCGCGGAGAGGCTGGCGAAGGCGGTGCGGAAGGTGACGTAGCCGAACAGGCGGGCCGGACCGTAGTGGGGGAACAGCTTTTCGAAGAGTAGCCAATAGAGCATTAGTTGGCCATGAACCTTTCCAGGGCTTTTTCGACGCGCGTGCCGCGCGAGCCCTTGCAGAGCACGACGTCGCCCTGGCGGGCGATGGTGCGGAGGGCGTCGCCAGCGGCGGCGGGGTCCTCGAAGAAATGGGTTTCGACGCCGGCCTTTTCGGCCGCTTGGGCCAGGTGGCGGGCGGCGCCGCGAATGGCGACAACCACGTTGATGCCTTTTTCGGCGGCGTGGGCGCCCACTTCGGCGTGCATCTTTTCGGCCCAGACGCCCAGTTCGAGCATTTCGCCGAGGACGGCGATTTTGCGTTGACCGGGCATGGCGGCGAGCGTGTCGAGCATGGCTTTGGCCGCTTCGGGGTTGCTGTTGTAGCAGTCGTTCAAGATGGTGATGCCGTTGTGGGTGAGGCGTTCGCCGCGCATTTTGCCGCTTTGGAGCGAGCGGGCGGCTTCGGCCATTGTGCTGAGAGGAATACCGAGAATAGATCCTACAGCGACGGCTGCCGTTACATTCCAGACGCCATGTTTTCCGGGGAGCTGGATTTCGAAGGGCGTGCCGTGAATGCGGAAGGTGGAGCCGGTGGCGGTGATCTGCACGTCTTCGGCGCGGATGTCGGCGCCTTGTTCGATACCGTAGTTGACTGTTCGGCCGGGGTGGATTTCGGCGAAGGCGCGGACGCGCGGGTCGTCGTAGTTGAGGACCGCTACGCCTTCGGGGCCGAGCTCTTCGATGAGTTCGCGCTTGGCGAGGGCGATGCCTTCGATGCCGGGGAAGTTTTCAATGTGCGCGGTGCCGACGTTGGTGACGAGGCCGATGTTGGGGCGGGCGATATCGGCGAGGAAGCGGATTTCGTTGGCGTGGTTCATGCCCATTTCGAGGACGGCACATTGGGCGTTGGCGTTGAGGCGGAGGAGGGAGAGGGGAAGGCCGATGTGGTTATTGAGATTGCCTTCGTTGCGGGCGGCGCCGGTGAGGGCGGCGACGGTTTCCTTGGTGGTGGTTTTGCCGGCGCTGCCGGTGATGGCGATGAGGGGGTAGGTGATTTTGCGGCGGGCGCGGGCGGCGAGTTGCTGCAGGGCGGCGAGTGTGTCGGCGACGCGGATGAGGCGGAGGCCGGGCATCTCAGGCCAGTTGCGATCGTCCACGAGGGCGGCGGTGGCGCCCCGTTCGGCGGCGGCCTGCAGGAAGTTGTGGCCGTCGTGGGTATCGCCTTTGAGGGCGATGTAGAGAGCGCCGGCGGGGAGGGTGCGGGTGTCGATGCTCCACTGGCCGATGGGGCGCGGGTCGTTGGGGTTCGCCGCGCCGACGAATTCGGCGATTTCGTTGACGGTGAGAATCATTTTTGGCCTCGGGCTTGGATGGCCTTGATCGCTACTTCTCTGTCGCTGAAGTGGATCTTTTTGTCGCCGATGATTTGGTAGTCTTCGTGGCCTTTGCCGGTCAAGAGAACGACGTCGCCGGGGCGGGCGGAGGCGATGGCCAAGTGGATGGCTTTTTCGCGATCGGGTTCGACGGTGAGGGGTGTGTCGAAACGGCGGGCGCCGACGACGGCATCGTTGATGATGGCGAAGGGATCTTCGCTGCGGGGGTTATCGGAGGTGAGGAAAACGGCGTCGGAATCCTTGGCGGCGGCTACGCCCATGAGGGGGCGTTTGGCGCGGTCGCGATCGCCACCGCAGCCGAAGAGGGTAATCACGCGGCCCTTGCCGTTGAGGAGCTGGCGGGCGACGCGGATGACGTTGGTGATGGCGGCGTCGGTATGGGCGTAGTCGACGACGACGAGGAAATCCTGGCCGGCTTCGACACGCTCGAAGCGGCCGGGGACGCCGGGGAAGGCTTCGATGCCGGCGGTGATTTCGTCCCAGGTGAGGCCGAGCGAATGGCAGGCGGCGGAGGCGGCGAGGATGTTGTAGACGTTGATATCGCCGACCAAGCGGGAGCGGATTTTGGCGTGGCCGGGGATGGTGAAGCGGAGGCCGGCGAAGGTGGACTGGATATCGGTGGCGCGGTAATCGGCACCGGCGGCGAGGCCGTAGGTGAGGCGGCGGGATTGGGGGGCGGTTTTGATTTCGTTGGAGAAGGGTTCGTCGGCGTTGAGGATGGCGTTGACGGGGGCGAAATCGGGGCCGAAGAGACGGGCCTTGGCGGCGCCGTAGGCTTCCATGGTGAGGTGGAAATCGAGGTGGTCGCGGGTGAGGTTGGTGAAGACGGCGGCGGCGACTTTCAGGTATTCCACGCGGCCGAGGGCGAGGGCGTGGGAGGAGATTTCCATCGACAGATATTTTCCGCCCAAGTCGCGGGTTTCGGCGGCGATTTTGTAGACGTCGAGCGATTCCGGGGTGGTGTTGACGGCGGGGCGCGGGGCGCCGCCGACGTGGTAGCCGATGGTGTTGATGAGGGAGGTTTTATGGCCGGCGTGTTGGAGGATGCCATCGGCGAGCATGGTGCCGGTGGACTTGCCGTTGGTGCCGGTGAAGCCGATGATTTCGATGCTTTCGTCGGGCTTGTTGAAGAAGCGTTTGGCGGCTTGGGCGAGGGCGTGGCGGCCGTGGGCGACAACGACGTAAGGATGCCCGGGCGGGGTGGCCGGCGCGGTTTCATAGACCACAGCGCAGGCACCCCGGGCGAGCGCGTCGTTGGCGAAGCGGCCGCCATCGACTTTGCTTCCAGCGAAGGCAAAGAAGAGAGTACCGGGAGCGACGTGGCGCGAGTCATAGGCCAGGCCGCTCACGGGAAGAGAGAGCGTGTCCGGAGAGGCGGCTTGGACGAGGCCGGCTCCGTCGAGAAGTTCGTGGATCGTCATACGCACCTAGGGACGGAAGACGACTCGTACGCGTTTGCTGGCAACGGGGGTGCCGGGAGTGGGCTCCTGGACGCGGGCGATGCCGCGGCCGACGGCCTCCACTTTCCAGCCTTCGTTGGCGGATTTGGCGAGGACGGCGCGCATGGTGAGGCCCTGGAAGTCGGGCGTTTTGGGGCCGTTGACGAGTGCCGGGTCGACGGGCGCGGGTTCGGGCGCGGGGGCGTTGACGGCCAACTGCGGCCGGGGCAACGGTTCGCGGACGGGTTCGGGTTCGGGCTTGGCGGCCGGTTCCTCTTCGATGAGATCCTTTTGCACGCCGAGGGTGCGGAGGGCGGCGCCGGCGACTTCGCGGAAGACCGGGCCGGCGGTGACGCCACCGTACTTGTAGGAACCGTTGATGGTGACGGCGACGACGATCTGCGGATCGGCGACGGGAGCGAAGCCGACGAAGGAGGAGTTGTAGCGGTGGAGGTACTTGCCGGTGCGGGCATCGACCATCTGCGCGGTGCCGGTTTTGCCGGCGACGGTGTAGCCCTTTTTCAGGCGCGCCAGTTTGCCGGTGCCTTCGAGGACGACCTGCTCCAGCATGCGGCGGAGTTCAATGGCCGTCTCCGGCTTGATGCGGCTTTCGGGGGCGGCGGAGGGCATGAGGTCCTTCTTGCCGGTGTTGGCGTTGGTGCGCGCCTTGACGATGCGGGGGCGGACGAGGAAGCCGTTGTTGGCGATGATGCCGAAGGCCTGGGCGAGCTGGAGGGGCGTCGCCATCATTTCATGGCCCATGGCGATGGAGCCCATGGAGGCGGCGGTCCAATCGCGGACGGGGTGGATCTTGCCGCCGGATTCGCCGGGGAGGGGGATGCCGATGCGGTCGCCGAAGCCGAACTTGCGCATGTAGTCGAACATGGG
>CAMATG010000211.1 GCA_945860645.1 Candidatus Sulfopaludibacter sp. SbA3
TTCCCAACCCCCGACAGGTCCGGCCCGTTCGTTGCGCCCTTGCCAAACGCCATGTGGCACGTCAAACACTTCGCCTCGAACACGGCCCGCCCCGCCGCCTGGTCCCCCGCCGGATGCGCCGCAAACGCCGACGCGTTCCAGCTGTGAACGGCCTTCGCCAACACGTCCAACTCCGCGTCCGCCAGCGGAAAGCCGGGCATCCCGCCCCGCGTCCCGTTGCGAATGATGCCTCTGATTTGTGCCTCACTCCGAGATCGCAACGACCGCATGTCGATCAACCCCGGGCCGCGATCGGTCCCACGCGCGCTATCGGCGTGACACGACGCACAGTACTTCCCATACGCCGCGGGAATCTCTTGCGCCGCCAAAGCCGCGCCAATCAAAAGCAACAAAACCAGAGGCATCTCTCACCTATACCGAATGCGTCGCCAGACGCAGATCGTCTTCCAACTCGTAAATGCGGTCTTCCAGATTCTTCGTCGAAGCACCCTTGGCCTGCGCCGCTTCCAACTTCTTCCGCGCCCCCGCCAACTGCTTCTCCAACGCCACAATCTTCGGGTCCACGGCAACAGCCGGCGCCTTCGCCGGAACCGAAGCCGCCGCCGGAGCCGCCTTCTTCACAGGCTTCTTCGCGCCCACTTTGAACTTAAACACCGTCACCGAAGACGGCGGTGCCAGGGAAACCCCAAAGTCTTCCTTATACGCCTCGGCCAGCTGCGCGGCCTCGGTCAGCAACTCACGGAAACGCACTTCAATAGCCTGCTTCGCGCGTGCCCGCAATTCCCCACCCTGCTTCTTCCACTCTAGATAGTCGACGATTGGATCACTCATGAGTCTTCCATCGTAAACTAATCCCCGCGCACCATCTTGCGCAGATATCGCGCCGCCCGCGGAATCGCCGCCGTCTCGTCCTCCGTGCCCTCGTAAACCATGCTGCAAAACCCGTTGTAGT
This sequence comes from Candidatus Sulfopaludibacter sp. SbA3, assembly GCA_945860645.1. Classification (GTDB taxonomy): domain Bacteria; phylum Acidobacteriota; class Terriglobia; order Bryobacterales; family Bryobacteraceae. Next base: position 953 of record CAMATG010000211.1, read on the forward strand.
GCACCCCGCGCAGAATCTCGAAGACGCGCTTGTAGTCGATAAACTTCTCCACGCCCTGCGCATCAGCCTCGTACACCTTCACCCGCACAAACGGCGCCAACGGCGCCACCTGCTCCAGTGACTTGTAATAGTCGGCGTACGTGTGCGCTTCTTTCTTCGGACCGTTCGGACCCGCGCGCCCCGTAAAGTGGCCGGTATCCAGCACCAGCGCGAAGTTCGGATGGTTCACCGCCTTGTGAAACCGCAGCATGTCGTCGCCCGTGCTGGTCAACCCGCTGTGGTTCTGCAACGCCACCACCATGCCGATATCGGCGCCAATCTCCGCGCACCGCCGCAGCGCCTCCGCGCCGCGCTTAAAAGCCTCTTCGTCGCTCCCGCCCGGCGGCGTCGAACCCACAAACACCCGCGCCACCGGAGCCCCCAGAAACAGCCCCGTCTCCATGCCCACGCGGCACTTCTCAATCTCGGCTTCAATCCGGTCCGGAAACCGCCCGAACTCCGTCGAGATCGGAAAGCTCGGCACCGACAGCCCGTTGTCCAACAACATCCGCCGCAGCTGCTTTAAATAGATCCGGTCGAAACTCGTCAAATGCGCCATGTGCAGATCGGCGCCGTCGAACCCCAATCCCCGCGCGGTCGTCATGAACTTCGGCAGGTCCATTCGCCCCGCCTTAAACTCTCTCTGGTAGCTAAGCGAAAGACAACTGAGTCTCATCATAAGGTCACACCAACAGGTCTTTGAGTATCGTCCCGTGCACTTCCGTCAACCGCTCCCGCCGCCCCTGGTGCAGGTAGCTCAGCGCGTCCTGCTGCAGGCCCAGCTGGTTGATCAACGTCGCATGCAAATCGCGGAAATGCACCGGGTTCACAGTAGCCTTCAGCCCGATGTCATCGGTCGCGCCATACGCCATCCCGCCCTTAAATCCGCCACCGGCCACCCACATCGAAAAGCCCGTGTTGTGGTGGTCGCGGCCCGATCCGCGCTCGCTCTCCGGGGAACGGCCAAACTCCCCGCCCCACAGCACAATCGTCTCGTCCAACAGCCCGCGCCGCTTCAAGTCTTTCACCAACGCCGCCGTCGGCTGGTCCGTCAAACGTGCCATCCGCGCATGGTTCTTCTCAATGTCGGAATGCGCGTCCCATTCGGTCTCCGCGCCGCCGCCACCGGCCACCACACACACAAACCGCACGCCCTTCTCAATCAACCGCCGCGCCAGTAAACACCGCCGCCCATAATCATCCGTGTCCGGCTGACCGACGCCATACATCGCCAGCGTCTCCTGCGGTTCGTTCGAAAGGTCAAAAATCTCCGGTGCCTGCGTCTGCATCTTGAACGCCGTATCGTAGGCCGAAATACGCGCCGCGAACTCGGCGTCCTCTTCCGCCATATTGGCTTCGTTCAACTGCCGGATCAGCTCAATCGTCTTCCGCCGCCGGTCCATCGAAATGCCCTTGGGCACTTCCAAATTCAACACCGGCCGCTTCCCCGCCCGGAACATCGCCGGCTGATACACGGCCGGCAAAAACCCGTTCGTATACACCGGCTGCCCCGCCTCCGGAGCCCCGTTCGGATCGGGCATCACTACATACGCCGGCAGCGAATCGCTCACCGTCCCCAGCCCATACGTCACCCAGCTCCCCATCGACGGAAAGCCCGGAATCACGCGCCCCGACATCATCTGATATTGCGCCGCCGAATGCACCACCATGTCCCCATACATGGACCGGATCACGCACAAATCATCGGCGATTTGAGCCTGGTGCGGCAGCAAATCGGAAATCTCCAACCCCGATTTCCCATACCGCGCAAACGTCCGCTTCGTCCCCAGAATCCGCGAGTTCTGGTTGACGTTCTGATACTCCACTTTCCCAAACGTGTCCGGCCGCTTCTGCCCATGCAACTGGTTCAACAACGGCTTCGGATCAAACGTCTCCAGGTGCGACGGCCCGCCCGCCTGGAAAAGGAAGATCATGCTCTTCGCCTTCGCCGGAAAATGCGGCGCCTTCGGAGCCAGCGGGTTCCGCGCCTTCTCCGCCCCAAGCAGCGACGCATATCCCAGCGCCCCCACCCCGCAGAAGCAGTCCGTCAAAAACTCCCGTCGATTCCGAGCAAAACGAATATGTTCAGGCATCTCAGTTCACGTAAAGAAAAGCGTTCGAATTAAACAGGGACAATGCAAACTCCGTCATCGCCGACGGGTCCGGATCGTCCAGATATTGGAGCGACAACGCCCGCTCCTTCGCATTCGGCAACCGCCCGGTCGCCAACCTCCAAGCCATGTCCACGCGCTCCCCCGGAGCCCCCGCCAGCCGCTTGGCAAACGCAATCGCCAGGTCGTTCGACACCGTTCCGTTCAACAGCTCCAGCGCCTGCGGCGCGTGTGTCGATTGGTCCCGCCGCGCACAGCTCAGCAGCGTATCCGGCGAATCAAACACCTGCATAAACGGCAGAATCAGATTGCGCTTATAGATCATGTAAATGGTGCGCCGGTCATGCTCCGTGCGGTCGCGCGTGGTCACCCAATACTGCGGCCGCTTCAAATCCTTAATCAGTTCCGGATCAATCTGCACCATCACCGACGGCCCGCCCAGCTTCGCATTCAACCGCCCGGAAACCGCCAACATCGTGTCCCGAATTTCCTCGGCTTCCAGCCGCCGCCGGTTCGCCTTCCACAGCCATTTGTTGTCCGGATCCTTCGCCGCAAACGCTTTCTCCGAAGGCGAAACACTCGCCTGCCGGTAAGCCGCCGACAGCAAAATCATCCGGTGCATCGGCTTCATCTTCCAGCCCTGCCGCACGTACTCATTGCCCAACCAATCCAACAATTCCGGATGCGACGGCCGCGTGCCCATCTTGCCAAAATCATTCGGCGTCGTCACAATCGGCCGCCCGAAATGAAAGCCCCAAATCCGGTTCACCATCACGCGCGCCGTCAACGGATTCTCCGCCGTCGTGATCCACTCCGCCAGCCGCGTCCGTGGCTTCTCGGTCGCCAGCGGCAACTCTTCCGCCCCGTCCGGCAACAGAATCCCCGGCGGCCGCATGCCCACCGCCGCGCCCCTATTCCGGTAATCCCCGCGCTGCAGCATGTGGATCGGCGTCATCTCTTTCGGATCATTCTTCACCGCGTACATCGCCGTCAGCGGCAACGGAATCTGCCCGTCAATCTCTTCCAGCCGCGTCAGAATCTTGCCCTTGTCTTCCTCAGAAGCCTTGCGCATCGAGAATCGCAGCTTGCGCATCTCGTTTTCCAACGGCTCCATCGTGGCCTTGTACTTCGCCTGCTCCTCGGCCGACGCGATGATCACATCGTTCGCCTGCGTCTGCGCAAAGTAGCCCTGCAGCCGGTAGTAATCGCTCTGCCGAATCGGGTCAAACTTGTGATCGTGGCACCGCGCACAACCCATCGTCATGCCCAGCATCCCCGCGCCCACAATGTTCGCCATCTCCGTCAACACTTCCGTCCGCGAACTCGCCACATCCTGGTTCCCCGCGTTCTTCCGCAACGGCCCCAGCCGGTTAAATCCGCTCGCCACCAGCAGCGTATCGTTCTTCGGATCGATCTCGTCCCCGGCCAGCTGCTCCTTCAAAAACACATCGTACGGCTTATCGGAATTGAACGACGCAATCACGTAATCCCGGAACCGGAACGCGTCCGGCCGGTGCGTGTCGTACTCATACCCATCGCTCTCGGCAAACCGCACCACGTCCAACCAATGCCGCGCCCACTGCTCGCCATACCGCGGCGAATCCAACAGACGGTCCACCAACTTCTCATACGCATCAGGCCGCTTGTCGGCCACAAACGCCGCAATCTCCTCCGGCGTCGGCGGCAGTCCATGCAAGTTAAAGGTAACCCGCCGAATCAGCGTCGCCCGGTCCGCCTCCGGTGCCGGCGCCAACTCCGCCTTCCGCAACCCGGCCAGCACAAACGCATCCACAGGCGTGCGAATCCAAGCCTTCGCCGCCGCGTCATCAAACACCGGCGGAGCCACATCCTTCCGAGGCTGAAACGCCCAGTGCCTTCGCTCCACGGCCGTGTAAGAACCCAGCGGAGCAATGTCCGGCGCGGCCCACACAACCGTCGCCATCAGTACCGCGCAAATCTGTCGAATCGTTGGATGCAGCATTGTTAATGGAAACTGTCCCCGAGTGTATCGAATTTGCCTATCCCTTTGGAAAACCGCTTAGATCTCCCAATGCTTCGCAATCTGATCGTTCTCGTCCGCCGTCGCCAGCCAGTCCAGCAACGCCCCCTTCAACTCCGCCACCCGCCCCGGCTCGCTCCCATACAGGTTCCGCCACTCCCCCGGATCGTTTTCCAAATCGTACAGCTCCCCGCCATTCCCAGGATAGTAGTTCAGCTTCCACCGCCCCGTCCGCACCATCTTCGCGTCCGGATGCCGAATCCCGTCAATCCCCTTCCCCGGCACCCACGGATACCCCGTCCCGCCATTGGTAATCACCTCCGGCATGATGTTCTCGCAAAACACCATCTCCCGCGCCGACGCCCGCATCAAACTCCGCCCCTGCACCGTCTCCGGCACCGCCACCCCACACATCTCCAATATCGTCGGCATCACATCAATCGATTCCACCAACTCCGTCCGCACGCCCCCCGTCATCCGCCCCGGCACATGCATCAGCATCGGCACCCGCACCGAGTCCTCAAAAAACACGTTCTTCCCAAACAACCCGTGCTCCAGCATCTGGTCGCCATGATCGGACAACGCCAACACCGCCGTGTTCCCCGCCTTCCCCGTCTTTTCCAACTCGTCCAGAATCAGCCCCACTTCCTCGTCCAACATCGTCACGCCCGCGTAGTAGCTCCGCCACATCCACTGCAACAACGTCCGGTCCGTCTGGTACGCCGGCTGGAACCGCAGAATCATCCGCTGCACCGGCGCCGGCAGCGTGCGGATATAGTCCATGTCCACCTGCCGCGGCAGCGGAATCTCCACGCCGTTGTACATCGCATCAAACGGCGCCGGCACCGTGTACGGCGCATGCGGCTTGAAAAACGACGAGAACAAAAAGAACGGCGCCGCCCCCGCCGCCATCTCCCGCAACATCCGCCGCGTCTCCATCCCCGTCCACGCCGTCGGCGTATACTGCCGGTCAATCTTCGCCCGGAACGGATTTCCCTTCCCCTTCTCCGTCTCGTTGTAGTGCACCAACTGCGCCTGCGGATCATTCCGCCGCCGCCAAGCCACATAGTCGGAAAACTTGTCCGTCCGCGGAATCCCATCGTCCAGCTGCACGAAATCAAAACCAGTCGACCGCGCATGCGCATTCGTCCCCGGCCAATAGTGCAGCTTCCCAACCGAACCCGTCTTATACCCCGCCTTCTGCAACAACGCCTGCAACAGCGGCTCCGCCCCGCGATAAGGCGTGTAGTTCACCCGGTTCTTGTGGCAGTGCGGATACCGTCCGGTGAAATAGGAAACCCGCGACGGCACACAAACCGGCGCTTGTACGAAGGTGTTCGTAAATCGCGCCGACCGCGCCGCCAGCCTGTCCAGATTCGGCGTACGGATCAGCCCATTGCCATTCGCGCCCAGGCAGTCAAACCGCCACTGGTCGAACATGATCACCAGCACATTCATTCCCGTCGGAACAGGCGTCGTCGCCAACGTCGAAGCCTGTAAAAAAGAGCGCCGCGAAAAGTCGTCCATAGAGTCACGGTCATGTTACCGTAGCCAAATGGCTGCCTGGGATATTGAAGCCTGCGAATTCGCAGAAAAGAACCTCTACACCGCCGTCGTCTCCGACTCGCTCGATCAACTCGGCGTCCGCCATCAGGCCATGCGCGAGTACCTCCGCCCCGTCCACAAGGGCTGCGTCTTCGCCGGCTGGGCGCGCACCATCTCCTGCTCGGACATCTATCACATCCCCGAGAATCCCTACGACATCGAGATCGAAGCCGTCGATAGCCTCCTCCCCGGCGAAGTCGCCGTCTGCGGCACGCAGAAGTCCCTGCGCAACGCCCCCTGGGGGGAGCTGCTCTCCACAGCCGCCAAAGCCCGCGGCGCCCGCGGCGCCGTCATCGACGGACTCGTCCGCGACATCACCAAAATCGAAGACATCAACTTCCCCGTCTTCGCCGCCGGCATCAAGCCCGTCGACTCCATGGGCCGCGGCATCGTCACCGCCTACAACGTCCCCGTCGAATGCGGCGAAGTCATCGTCCACCCCGGCGACTTCGTCTTCGGCGACCACGACGGCGTCATCGTCATCCCCGGCAAGATGGTGAAGGAAACCCTCGCCCTCGCCTACGACAAAGTGACCCGCGAAAACCACTCCCGCGAAGAACTCCAAAAAGGCGCCTACCTCCGCGACGTCTTCGCCAAATTCGGCGTTCTATAGCGAACCGGGCTCCCGCCGCGCCCACTCCCGCGCCTTACGCTGCATCGTCTCCTGGTTCACCGGCTTCGATAGATAATCGTCCATGCCAGCGGCAAGACACCGCTCCAAATCCCCACTCATCGCGTTCGCCGTCAACGCCACGATCGGCAGCCGCTTCGCCCCCGCCGCTAATTCCCGCCGCCGTATCTCCGCCGCCGCGGCCAGCCCATCCATCTCCGGCATCTGCACGTCCATCACCGCCAGAGCATACAGCCCCGTCGTCGCCGCCTGCACCGCCTCCCGCCCGTTCTCCACCACGTCCACAGAAAATCCCGCATTCTCCAAAAACACCCGCGCAATGCGCCGGTTCACAGCATTGTCTTCCGCCAGCAGCACACGCCCCTCCACCGGCCGACACTCGGCCGTCGCCACCAATGGCAGCCCATCCGCCACCCCCACTTCGATCTCGAACGTGAAGGTGCTCCCCTCGCCCTCACGGCTCTCCAGCGTCAGGTCCCCGCCCATCAACACCGCCAGCTTCTTCGATATCGCCAACCCCAGCCCCGTCCCGCCATATCGCCGACTCATCGACCCATCAGCCTGCGAAAAACTCCTGAACAAACCCGCTTGAACCTCCGGCGAAATACCGATCCCCGTATCCCGCACCGCGCAGCGCAACCGGACCCGCTCCGGTCCAGCCGCCACCACGCGGCCCGTCACCGCTATCTCTCCCCGATCCGTGAACTTGAATGCATTTCCCACCAGATTCAACAGAATCTGCCGGTACCGGACCGGGTCGCCGGCCACCCACGGCGGCAGCCCCTCGGTATCGATCACCAGCCGCACTCCCTTCTCCGTAATCTTTGGCCGAATCAACCCCAGCACATCGCGCAACTCCTTATCCGGGTCGAACACGACTCGCTCAATCAGCAACTTCTCCGCTTCAATCTTCGAGAAATCCAGAATGTCGTTCAGGATCCCCAGCAACATCCCCGCCGAATCCCGAATCGTCTCCAAGTACTCCTGTTGCAAGGGCGTCGTCGGCGTATCCAGCAGTAGCTCCGTCATGCCCAACACGCCATTCATCGGCGTCCGGATTTCGTGACTCATGTTGGCCAGGAACGTGGCCTTCAGCTCCTCGGCCCGCCTGGCTTCAATCTCCTTCTCCCGCGCCCGCCTCGCCATTTCCACCGCAAACGCCGTCAGCGCGCTCGCCAGCAATCCAAACGCAAACGTCACTTCCGGCATCACCGTCCCCGCCACCGTCGGCCCATACCGCCGCAACCGAAGGTCCTCTTCCGTTCGCAACCCTTGCCACAGCCCGGCGCTCAAGACAGCCAAAACCAACCCCGCCGCCACCGGCCCGCGGCGCAACACCTCCGACCGCGTCCGCAGCGCGACAGCCATGCCCAGCGCCAACAATCCGATACTCGCCGGCAGCGAAATCCCCGGCCGCCACTGGCCCAATCCCAGGCTGGTCACGACGTGCGCCAACAGATGAAACATCGCATACGCCCCCACCGCCACCGCCACAAACGCCGTGACAGCCCGCCGCCCGTGCGAGTAGCAAATCATCGCCATACCCAGCGCCGCCGCCGCCAACCCCGCCCGTGTCGACATCGCCACCCCA